>NZ_JBLYNS010000270.1:0-3537 GCF_049310205.1 Endozoicomonas sp. ALC013
AAAAGCTGCAATATCTCCCGCTCAACCGTTAAAGATTATCTGGCCCGGCTTTCGGTTTCTGAACTGACCTGGCCACTGCCTGACTCCATTGATGAGCATACGTTGGAGCAGCAATTGTTCCCCGTCAAACCATCATCAGGCAGGAACAAGCAGGCTCAGCCTGACTGAAGCCAAATTCATCAGGAACTGCGGCATCCCGGTATGACCCTGATCGACTTTGGCAGGAGTACAAAGCCTGTCATCCGGATGGTTATCAGTACAGCTGGTTCAGTGACCAATATCGCTCATGGAAGAACCAGGTGGATGTGGTCATGCGGCAAAACCATATAGCCGGAGATAAACTCTTTATTGACTATGCAGGTCAAACGATGCCTGTCGTTGACCAGTACACTGGTGAAGTACGACAAACACAAATTTTTGTCGCTACACTGGGAGCTTCCAACTATACCTATGCTGAAGCCACCTGGAGCCAATCGATTCCGGACTGGGTCGGCTCTCATGTACGTGCCTTTGACTATTTTGGAGGCACTCCCTGCACACTGGTCCCTGATAATTTGAAATCAGGCGTAAAACAGCCCCATCGGTATGAACCGGTGATCAACCCCACCTATCAGGATCTGGCTGAGCATTATCAGGTAGCCGTTGTTCCCGCCCGGGTCAGGAAACCTCAGGATAAGGCCAAGGTTGAATCTGCCGTACAGGTGGTCGAACGCTGGATACTGGCCAGCCTGCGTAACCAGACATTCTTTACCCTGCCTGCACTGAACAAAGCGATTCGAAGCCTGCTGGATGAGCTGAATAACAAACCGTTCCAGAAATTACAAGGTAGTCGTCGTTCACTGTTTGATGAGCTGGACAAACCGGCACTCAAGCCTTTACCTGCAGAGCGTTATCAATACGCTGAGTGGAAAGAGGCCCGGGTACCAATGGCACTGACTTAAGCTCACTTCCCTTGGTATTTCTTGAGTCTGCGTGCCTGCGACCTTTAATGCTGGAGCCTTTTATGGGGTTTTGGCCGCTTCTTAACGGCCCTTGGCTCCGACCGACCGGGCCGATTTCCAACAATATGCTGTCCTATGTTCGGGAAACCAAGCCCTTTTTTTGTGTGCCAGGCTGAGGATATTCTTTCTGATTTTTCTCGGTGTCAGGCATCAACAATGTTGAACCATCAGTAAGCAGTACACGACGTTGATGCCATAGCCATGATTCTGGTGAGGCGTGATCAAGACTATTGCCAGATATGCGCAACAAACCTCCTAGGGATGCTTCACTCAACCGTTGCCTCGCTTTGCAATATGCGCTGGTGTCAGTGTTGGGCACTTTCTTCTTGTTGCCCCTGACGACCTGCTCTCTCGCTTCATCAATGAGGGTGTGGCGACATGATTTGGTGTCACTGGCCACCTGCCGCATGAACAAGGTTAATGTTTTGATGGGTGGAAAATCGCTTTCCCTGCAGCCGGGGTAACAATTCTGAAAAGAGTTAAGGCCATCAGAGGTAAGGATTGATGAAAATTCATCACTTTCAGTCTGTGCAAATTGGTGAAGGCATTCATCTGCAAGGGACAGAAACTCTTGGCTACACTTGTTCATGGCTTGCTCGGAAGGGAAATATTTAGGCTTGTGACTTTTTATAGTCGCTTCTTTCCGAGTAAGCCTTGAATTATCAAGGGCTGAGGCCTTAAGTCAATGCCATTGGAGTCTGCCCCCTGTTTAAACGCTTACAACAGGATAAGATTGCGGCCGGGCGCAATCTATCCTTATTCGTTTATGCGCCTTTTATTAGGTATCAAATCCGTGAAGAGAGGATTAAATGATTTCTTTTGGAGATGTTTCTCTAAAGGAATAGACAATTGTATATCTTTCACCATCATGAACAGTGCTAACAGCATGATGTGAATTTTTCGAAATCTCAAAGCCCTGAACCGAGGCGGATATTGGTTCTATTATATCAGACCATTTATCATTTTCTGGGTCTTCAAAAAATATCAAAAGACCACCACTGTGTTTAGTGTAGTTTCTGTTTAATTGAAAAAGAATTCTATGAGTTTCTCTTCCTTCTTTGTCAATAAAATCATTATGGACGCGGATTGTTTGCCCGGCTACTAGCTTGTGAGCGATAACATCGACTTTATCTGAAAGCTTCACTTTAAATATGCTTTCGATAGTATTGGTCAGTTGGGCAAGTGTTTCATCACTTGAAAGATGGGATATTTTTTCAGGTAAGTCTGTATGTAAAAGGCTAAATTCATACTGTTCATAAAAATCTGTCTCTACAAGCTCCCATGGTGCACTATCTTCAAACCATTCTATCCATGATAAAATATTTTCTTTACGAGAACTTGAAGTTCCAAAAAAATACTTAAATGGTTTTGTTTTTAGCTCATAGCTGTCAATTTGTGGAAACATACCATTACTCTACATTTTCTATATTCAAGCTTTCTAAACGCGAGCTAATATTTTCAATGAAAAATCGATGATCTTTGCAAAATACTGATGGGTTATTATAACCATTTGCTGCGCTCCATCTATACAGGGGCATCCCTCCTCCACATACTTTCAAGACAGGGCATTCAGCACATTCTTTAGCTGTAGGTTGTTGTAGCTTTGAAGCCTCAATGAATTCGGGAGAATCTAGTATCACCGACAATGGGGTGTTAGAAATATTTTTTCTGGTAGAAAAGAAGTCTGCACCATCAAATGATAATCGTAAAGTATCATTTTTTCTTATCTCACCATCAGTTTCGACAATAAGGATTCCAAAGGATTCCTCACCTCGACCTTCTTTTGAAGACTCTCCACCAAGTGACAACTTTATAATGTCATCAATGCTAGGAATTTTAGGTGGTTCTGGGTCTGATAAGTACGTTCCCAAAAGCTCCGTCATCCATGTTCCGTATTCTAGGGAGTCGAAAGAAAGCTTTCCTTTCGGGAGATAATCATGATTACCATCTTGAAATAAGAAGTCCATGCTTGGTGTATTTAGACTTTTAAGGAATTTGTATGTAACAGATGGTGATACTGATGGCTGGATTACTGATAAAGTTCCAGCAAAAAGGAAGCTGCTATCCTTGTGACTACTTAATTTTTTAATTCCTTGGATCGTACTTGCAAATGTACTTTTTCCGTTGTGTCCAACTCTTGCAATATCATTCGCGTATTTGTTACCGTCAATACTAACAGATACACTAACTCTTTTGGAGGAGAATAAATCAAGCAGCTTATTGGTAAGAAGGCCACCATTGGTTTGTAAGCTTATAGGGTAAAGATGTTCATCTAATTTTTCACGCAGCAATGTTAGCAACAATTTCAGACGATCATATCCTAATAATAATGGCTCGCCACCATGCAAGACTATAGCAAAACCTTGCTTTTGTTTTAAAGACTGCTCTATTAAGCGGTTGGAAAGTACCTTTATAGTCTCAACTGACATTCGTTTAGGTTGTTGCTCCCAACTAGTGTCTTTGCCTTGGTAAACATAGCAATAAGAGCAGTCTAAATTACACCGGCTTGCAGCTTTAATTAATACTGTGTCTAAAG
>NZ_JBLYNS010000271.1:0-3467 GCF_049310205.1 Endozoicomonas sp. ALC013
TACTGACGCCACTGAATGACTCGTGTTTCACCTTGTCTACCAGAGTTCTTTTTTCGCTATGGCCATTCTGAGTTCCCACTATCCGGGTCTCAATAGCTTCCAGACGATTCGTATCCAAACAATTCTGCCCTGGTATAAAATTTGGATCATTTGGATAATAAATATCCCTGTCCCCACGGGCCAAGATACCTCTTTTGTCATGGATCAATGGATTC
The DNA here is from genome assembly GCF_049310205.1 of Endozoicomonas sp. ALC013. NCBI lineage: Bacteria > Pseudomonadati > Pseudomonadota > Gammaproteobacteria > Oceanospirillales > Endozoicomonadaceae > Endozoicomonas > Endozoicomonas sp. ALC013. The sequence continues at coordinate 216 of NZ_JBLYNS010000271.1, forward strand.
TCGACGGTTTTGTACTCATCATCAAGACCCCCCATTGAAACACCAGCAGACTCTTCCTGCTGAACCATCCACTGAAGAGGGATATCGGATAAATCACCTTCTTTCCAACCTCCACCAATATCGGAATGATCTCCTATGAAGCCCTGCTCTACAATCTGGCCAGAAGTCAAAGAAGCACCTTCGACTGGTGAAACTGAAGTGAGTGGGAATAATGCTCTGTGTTCATTTAATGCTACTGCGTGAGCCACATGCCCTATTCTGCTATCCACTCTGAAGGCATAACCAATATTGACATGATTCCCAAGTAACCCTATTGATCCTACAGTATCAAAAATTTCATTTGAGAATTCACGTGCTATTGAAGCTCCACGACTGAAACCAACAATATCAATATTTCTATCCCATGTGTCATCTGCTACCAATCTATCCAGTCGATTAAGTGCACGATTGACTTTATCTCTAGACTCTGAATATTGCTGGTCCGATAGTATTTTAGGAATATCCAGGCCATCATCGTTGATGTAAGCCTTGCTCTCAGTATCATCAAACTCATCAATAACCTTAAAAATCTCAAGAAAATTATGCGGTTGTCTCTGCAATGAAAGCTGTAAAAGTAATCAGTACTGTACTTCTCGCCTCTACCCTGTACGGCTGCGCCGCCCCCCAGGTGGCTCTGGAGAAGAAAGACCTGGATGTTCAGACCCAGATGTCTGACACCATCTTCCTTGATCCGGTATCAGCCAGTAAAAAGACGGTCTTTATCCAGATCAGGAATACCTCTGACAGGCAACAGCTGCAAATCACCGACGCCATCTCCAGCAATATCCAGAGTAAAGGCTACAAGCTTCTGGATGATCCGGATGCCGCTCATTACCTTCTGCAGGTGAATATTCTGCAAGCGGGTAAAACCGATCCGGCTGCTGCCGAGCGTGCCCTGGCCTCAGGTTATGGCAGTGTCGTTGTGGGTGCTGCCGCCGGTTATGCGGTGGGTGGTAGTGGCAATTCGGCAACAGCAGGCGGACTGCTTTTTGGTGCAACGGAGTTAATTGCCAACAGCCTGGTCAAGGATGTCACCTACTCGCTGATCACCGATATTCAGCTCTCGGAAAAAGCCAGAGGCAGTGTTTCCAGCAATAGCACTCACAGCCTGAAGCAGGGCAACAGCGGCTCCACCCAGGTTCAGTACAGTGAAGTGGGCGAGCAGAAGAAATACCAGACCCACGTCGTTTCTACCGCTAACAAGGTCAATCTGAAATTTGAAGAAGCCTTGCCTGAGCTTAAGAAAGGGCTTTCGAATTCAATTTCAGGTTTGTTGTAAGCCGTCATGCCACTTCATGAGGTATGGAGTGGCGCAAGCTTTTTATCATTTCATTTTTTACTCAGCTCAACCTCTATTCGCTTACGTTCAAAGTTTATATAAGAGAGAGGATTGCAGATATAGGCCTCACGAGGGTCATCTTCACTAAAATTAATATGCTTGAACTTTTCAACCACATCTGAATAGTATTTATCAACCAGCCAGCCACCACACTCTATGACCTTACGTCTTTTTCTCTTATCTTTAAGAAACCAAGTTAGACGAGACTGATCTTCAGGAAGAATACTAACAATAAGCCCTGCAGTATAACGCCAAGGCATGAATGTGAGTTTAAATGATATTGAGTCAGGTAATGAATCACTTATATCCAACGTTATATCTCGCTCATTACTCTCATCACCTAGGGTAATCGTCAAGTAAGAAGGTACTCGGCTGACTGCTGCGCCAATACTTTTAGTAGCTGCTGGCAAGAATGGGCGAGTTCTCTGCATTGCAACAACATAACTGTTATTATCCACTACAGAAAAGCTGCTAAATGACTCACTAGTACTGTTTTGAAATCTAAAGGTCGGTGATTGTTCTGAAAACACAAACCACACGCCCCAAATAAAAAGCATCAAAGTAGCCACTAAAGCTGTCCACCATCTTACATACCTCTTCACACCTATACTCCTTCAGGCAAATCAATATTTATGGAGAGGGTTTCTTTCAGCCATTTCTGATACTCGACCATATCCACAGTGCCACGTATATTGCCCTGATTACCGTCCGGATTTTCGATCAGCATGTGGTCAAGGTTTGGGAATTGCGGGGCTGTCTTCTGCCTCTGAGTAGCAGGTGGTAACCAACCTACACATCCACCCTTATATGGTCGCTTGCAAAATGCTTCTTCCCAATCAGGGTCATTTTCATAGAAAATTTTTCGATCACCATTATTGGGGTAAATAAAGCCTTCATCACCTGTTCGCTCATCATGCAGAACAGGTTTATCAATCAGTTCATGCTCTTTCTTCAAAGGTACAAGCTGTAACTGAGCTCTTTCTGCCTGCTTTAACATCCATTGGAGAGGGGCATCAGATAAATCACCATTCGCATATCCACCACCAACATCTGTATGGGCTCCGATAAATCCCTGCTCAACTATATTATTATCACTTCCTGCATTATGTTCATCTCGTTCCACTGATGACAAAGAGAAAAAACTACGATGTTCATTAAGAGCTACAGCATGAGCAACATGCTCAATACGTGGATCTGTCGTAAGATCAAAGTCACCATTATCAGAGTCGCCCGGCTCTCCCAAAGAACCTACAGTATCGAAAATACCCATAAAACGAATTTTTACTGTGGGCAGAGGAGAGCACAAGTCTCGGTCTGGAGACTGCTTTGTATACAGATTGTCGTAATAGCCGCTATCAATGCGCTCATAGACATCATTACTGAACTCACGAGCTATGGCTGCCCCACGACTAAAACCCACAATATCAATGATACCATCTGAAAAGAATGGATTATCTTCCCTAATCAAACGATCGACTTCTTCTAAAGCATCATCCACTCTGCTACGCGCACCTTTACCAAATATCCCACCTAAGCCTGTATCTGCGCCTCCGTCTGTCCCAACCCCTCGCAAGTAAAATGATGATCCATCACCATACGTATCTTCATAATAATCCTGAAACAGTGCGACATTCGTCAGGGTTTGACCTTTCTTAATATTATCCCTGTCCATCCCCGTCCCATCAAAAGCAAACAAAAACAGCCCTAATGGATCTGTGCTGACCAGCGGATTACTGTTCACATAGGCATAGGTATTGATGCCACCTCTCAACCCTATGGGATCACTCTGGCTGTATCGCCCCGTTTCCGGGTCGTAGTAACGGTGGTAGTTGTAGAACAAACCGCTTTCATGATCGTAGTACTGGCCTGCGAAA
>NZ_JBLYNS010000272.1:0-3443 GCF_049310205.1 Endozoicomonas sp. ALC013
TCGGCTCAGGCTGCAAGCCATGGGGATATCTGAGGATCTGAGTCGGTGGCTGACCGATTGCGCCAGTGCCCTTAACGATGATTTCCGACAGCAACGCATTCCCCTTGAACTGACGTTGCCGCAGCTGCTGCTGGCGGCCGAGCGATTGGGCAGAATCCCCATGGTTTGGTGGCCTGGTGTTCTGAGCTGGGAGTGGGAACCCTATCTGGAAAAAAGTTCATGGGAATTTAAGTGGCCCTATATTCTTGTACAGTCATCAGAAAAGGGATCTTCCAGAGGTTCGGCCAAAAAATCACCGAAGGCTTTCAGTCTGGGCAGGCCCCCGGGTGCGTCCAGAAAATTTCAGGTTACCCGGTTTTTTCCCGTTAAATGGCATGCCAAGCTGTATCGACTAAAACTGCTCACAGCCGATGTGACCACTGATCAGAATTTAGTTATCGGCCTGTTGCCAAGACACCTCGTGGATCAGAGTAATCTTTTGCCCCTGTTAACCGGGCGTACCGATCTGAAAACCGATGAAACCCCCGGGCGCATGACACTGGAACCGGGCCGCAATTGGCAACGATTGCCATCGCTGACTCCCAACGACCGTTTGACCGGTCTGAGATCCATTCCGCAACAGACCAGGCTGGCACAGGATAGGCACACAGGCCAATACTATCTGCGTTCCGAACTCACGGAACCGGAGACGGTAGATTTTATTATTAAACCCGACCGGACTTACTTTCAGCCGTTAACGGCTGATGATCCCATCAACACTCAGCCCTGGCGATGCCCTCCCCTGATCAAAGTACATCTGGATCAGGAGGTTTTCAGCGGGGATCCTGTTCACTTTCCGGGATACCGGAAGTTGCGGGAAATTGGGCTGATAAGCAATCTGGCTGGACGGCTGCTGGCGCTGGTCGATTGGTTCAGAGCTTTTTCTTACGATCGTACTTTTGACGAAACCGGCATCAGTCTGGTCAAGCAATTGTTGCAGGAACAACAGGGAACCTGCCGCCACCGTGCGTTTCTGTTTCAATTACTCTGTCTTTACTGGGGTATTGAAGCCCGAATAGTAAAATCGAAATCACATGCTTTCGTTGAGGTCAGATCCCGCAATGGGTGGCGACTTTGTGATTTATGGGGCGCTGGCAGCTCCAGTATCAGTTACTCATCAGAGCCGACATGGCACAATCTTTACCAGTCAGCCCCAGTGCAGCCAGTCAATTCATCTTGCGGACAGGACGGAGCCGCTGATGGCTGGAACAGGATATTGTCACTGGCCACTTCTCTGCTCCAGCAATGGCAGTGTGTTAGATCTGAATTACCCCAAGAGGTGATAAAACCTATCCAGGACACCTTTCTGGAAACGTTCCGGAAAAATTTCCGCCCCATCCCCATGAACAGGGGGTTATTATCAGATCGAACTTACCCAATATCGCCAGATTGCGAAGGTAATATCGATGCATTCCTGATTGCCTACCATTGGGTGCCGACACAATATTTACAGGCGGCCCGACATGCCATTGACCATTTTTCCACCCTGGCTCCACCGGAAAAAAAAGCCATTATCGACTGGAGCCACTGTATGCTCATCTGGTCAATCGACTATCAGTCTCCCAAAAAGCATCTTTTCTGTCAGTGGTCGGAGTTTGCCTGGCAACTGTATTTGCAAAGCCCGAATGATTTTCCCGTCCTGCCTGTGCAAAGCCTGCAGACCATTATCCGGTTCAATTTTGATCATAATGGCATGGCTCAACGAATAAGCCAGCGCCTGTTTCGGGTTGAGTCCATCAATAAAATTTATCTGAAAAATGTCTGCAACAGTCTGGGGGTTCGCAATTTTTCGCTGCTGCCCCCCTGGGAACAATTGCCACAGGTGGCGGCTACCGAGGTTTATTGGAGTCATGCCTCCCGGGGCAAACCGGATATTGCCCGACTGATCCGTGGTGAGCCCTGTTTCCCGGAAAAATCAACCTCCTACCAGGAAACCAATACCCTGATATTGGCCGCCCAGTTTTTGATCGACAGGGCGTGGGAGACCCTCCGGCAAAGCACCAATAAACTGACCGGTGCCGCCTTTCTTGAGGAACTCCCTGAGCCCCAGACCAACAAAATTTTAGAGGATCACATCGATGATGCAGAAATTAACCGGCAGTTAAATCGCCTGATCGGCGATAAACGCTCTGCTGAAATATATACCCCGGTGATATGTAACGACCTGCAAAGATTCCGGGTCTTGATCGTTGGCAACTTCCGTGAAAACCGGGGAATCATCTTTGAAAGTCCGGCAGGGCAAAACTTCAACCTGATCGGCAGTGGGATTTTTTCTCCGGGTATTGCCCTGGATTGCCGGGAGTCGCTGGGAACCATAAAACGCCTGCTCAATGAACATGATGCAACTATTTTAAGCGGGAATTAGCTAGTACATGGTTTCAATGAGTTTGACGGGTTGTCGTGCCTCCGCACTCCGTTCGCCCTGAGGCTGTCGAAGGACCCATAGGGCCTAAAGGCGGAAACTCCGGACTCTGATAGATCGTGCCAAGCACCCTTCGACTCCGCTCAGGGTGAACGGAGATCGTACACGTCAAACTCATTGAAACTATGTACTAGCGTATCAGGGTACTCCTATGATCAGCCGCGGTATTGCAGGGAGGAACTTTTGCCGGTTTACATCATCTAACTTGACTGACCGACCACAATTACTATCAGAAAAGTACTATTTTCATGCTTCCTATTCAGCCAAGTGATCATTCTGTTGTAACCGCTCAAAAAAGGTTGGCAAGTTCTACAGGCGATCCTTCACAGTCCAGTAAAATCCCTAAAAAAACACCAGAAACCGGGGTTTTGTCCGTCAAAAATGAGCAGTCATATTTAGTCCAACAGGCATCATCAGATAGTGCGCATTCCAGCCCAATCCGTAACGTCACGACCATCACAGATTGCATCAGCCAACTGAAGCAGTCGGTATCACCGATTGGTGATGAATTTCATTTTTGCGGTTCCTTTCGTGGGAATGAAAGGAAGGAGGAGTTGATCCGTCTCTTTCGGGAAGCGACAGGCATCGGTTTTTTTTTTATTATCCGGCATCCGAACGACCTGGATCATCACCCGTTAAGAAGGCTGCACTATTATCCCGCTCCCGGACAAAAAATCGAGCGTCCCGGGCTTATCTATCAGTCAGTGCCCATCACCCTGGTTTTCGATTGTGACAATCTCAGGCCCAGACAGCTGGCCTCATTGAATGAGCTGTTGGAGAATCCACCCCGGCTGGATGGCCCCCCCATCAGCAAGGCAGTCAGCCGGATTGTTCTGGTTAAGGACGATTTAATATACAAGCCTGACGCTCCCGGACCAGATTTCTGGCGTCGGGTATTTGCCTTGAGGAGAACCGATTTTGAAACCGTCCGAGCCTCTAACCCCCGGGCCGTTGTGCCATCCCGGTCGGTAAGCCATCGCAC
>NZ_JBLYNS010000273.1:0-3435 GCF_049310205.1 Endozoicomonas sp. ALC013
GGCCTCCTAAACAGCAGTCTCATGGTTTGGACGAATCCGCAGAGGTACCAGCATTTTCTGCATTTTTATCCCCCCTTTGTCATTGTATCCCCTGAAGCGCTTCCGACTGACCACTGCAAATCCTCTTTTCGCAAGTACTCTTTTTGCCCGACGTGATTTCAGGGTTTCCTGGGTTAATGTGCCGAGGCTCATAAGTATCCCCTTCAATTGCAGTCGTTGCACCTCTTGAGCGATGGCACCTTGTGTTTCCACACTTAATAAACTGAAACCCTGACGACACTGCATCTTTTCCAGACGGGTCATCCCTGTTGGCACTCTGACTTGCCTGAGATCATGGAAGCTATTATGGATGCCACGGGTAACCCCCCTTCGGCGATTAGTTTTGCAATCTTTATGGTCAGAGCTTGTACAGGTGTGAATGCCTGCACGGCTGGCAATATAGCGCCGGACATTATCGTCCAGATATTTTTCCATGTTCTTTAGTGGCAAGGGCGTCAGTTCAAATTTCTCGGTGATCGTTGCTTCATCAGGTTCAAGCTGGTAAGTCTGGACATAGGAATCCGGCCGACAGTCTTCACGCTTGTTGCCAGTAACCTGTAGCAGATCAGCGGCACCGTGCATGGCGGCTTCCAGTTGCCGTTGAAAGTCCGGTTTCAGGGCAGGGTCATTGGTGAAATCTCTGGTTACCTGCGACGGCAGATCCAAAAGCGAGGCGTCAAAGTGGCCAGGCTGCTGACGGTCTTTGAAGGATCCCGGGAACGAGGCATCAATCCCGGTGCATCGGATAAAATCCATGCGGTCAGCAAAGCGCAGTACATGCAGATAACGCCGAACCGATGACGACAGACCCTGGTCGCTCTTGCCATGTACGTCATCTTCCTTGCGGGACAGTGCCTCGCCAATCTCCTTCAGATACTGTTGTGGATACTGCCCCTGAAGATCCCGTTTGAAATAGTCAGCCGCCCTGGCTTCCTCATCTTGCTTGGGGACATCTTCCGCTGCGGCGTCATGATAGATGATCGCCAGCGACAGCAGATTCTTTTCAATTTCAGAGAAATGCATCTGATGGAATTTCTCCAGCAGCTCGATATACCACAACAGATTGTTCCGGGCCCGCAATACATGGCAGCAGTTGTGATCCGGCTTCCATACCCCGGGCAGTGTGTCACTGCCAAGGCATTTGATGACTCGCTCTGGACCGGGCCGTCGGTAATAGTGCTGTAATATTCTCAGAATGGTCTCTTCGTTATCCCTGGCATTGGGCAGAACCGGTGGTTGGCTGAAGGCGTCAACGATAAACTGCAACTCCGTTGGTTGCGTCAGGGATGCAGTTTGGGGAGACTGACAGCCGGTAAGGCCGAGGGACTTTTGCAGTTCGACGATTTGTTGTTGCCCTTTTTTGATATTTTCTGGCCAGTGCTGATAAAAGGGCTCTTGATCTCGACGTTCCCAGAGTTCTTTAACCCAGTGAATATAATCATCTGCGCAAAGCGTTCCCAGGGATTTTTTAATGCTTTGGGCACTGGTGTTTGCTATTGATTTTCTCACAGCGCCAAGTGTTTGATCATCAGGTACACCATAATAAAACAGGGCTAATAAATTATCCTTAAAGTGCTTATAGCAATAATATCTCTGAAAAGGTTCCCGAAGTGTGACGATAAACACTTCCTGCAGTTGTGCTGCATTGAAACTCTGACAACGTTTATGAAACTGCAGCATAACAACCGGATGATTGAAAGAGCGGTGACCAATCAGAAAAGACATAGTAGACCATAAGTGGCCCTTGTAGGGTATTCCCAATGCCTCAAAATGACAGCAAAGCCTTATTGAATAAAGTTGCCCCAGAACGTTCAGGCCGGTTTTCCAACCAGTAGACAACACTCCGCGTCTGACCAGATCACTGGCTAATTGGAAAACTCTATCTTCCTCGTAAGCTGTCTCTCTCAAATCCTGGCGTTCATCATGATCATCCGACAACTTGTAATCATTTCTGTACCATAATATTTCAGCTGACTGGATCAGCAAATCAAGTATTGTCTGATATTCCCCCCGGTAAAAAAACTTTCTTTGAACAGGAGCATCCCGCTCTAATAATTTCCAAATACGGCCTATTAATTCCCGTAAGTTTTCACGACTGAAGTCCGGGCTCTCTGCCAGTGTTATAATATCCTGAAATGGATGCTGTAGCGTTGGCAGATGGTGTTGATTGAGGGTTTTAGCTTTTAACGGCATAGGCAGAAGATTCAACATCCCCCTGAAGGCATCTTCAGAAATGTTATGGGATAACGCAAAATTACCAAGCCTGGCCTCATTAAGTGCTAAATGATCAGTACTGAGTTCATCCTCAAAATAAACCTCTGCTGAACCGCTTTGCTGGGAATAAACCATCCAGGGCAACGAATCAATGCCAAAAACCTCTTCTAACTGGTGTTTATCCTGCAAATGTTCGGTAATGCTGTTGTCAGTGCCCTCTTTTACCGTGAGATAGCACTTGATTTGTGATTTTATGTACCCGGTGGTTAGCCATTCTGGATAGCATGTTAAATTTTCATTATCTTTTTCCTTGAATTCTGGCGGTTTGAATGTGCCTTTCCTGCGCAGCTGACCTGATGAAGATTGCTTATAAACAGTACAGAGCCGTGTCGCTCTCTCCTTCATTTTCTCCCGCAGTGAATTGTGGTCAGGCAGACATTTAACAGGCAGTTCGTCTGGCTTTAAGGCATTGTTCTGTAATCTGGATGTTCCGGCATTTTTCTTATAAACAGCGAGAGTACCGGGGTTTATAATGCCAACGGTGGCATGGTTCGATCTTAACATCAATGGCACATCTTCCATAATCAGGATGACGGGTCTTGGTGCTTTTGGTAACTCATTGTTATGATCAAGATAAGCCGACTCTTTTTTGAATCTTGCATGAGCTGATTCCCCGTGACACATCCAGACCTGTCGAGCACCCAACGTGCCTGTCTTGAAAGCACCCAGCAATTCCTGCCTTATCTGCTCTCTGCTACCCGGGGAGTGGCGAGTTTCAGTGTTTGAATGTTTGCCTGGTTGCACCGGGCAACTCTCAGGGTTCTTAAACGATACTGTTGATAATGAGTGTGCTGCATTGGGTAATGAATTCATAGTGATAATACAGAATGTCAGAGTGATGACGAAGGTGAGTTTATAACCGGCAATACCTGACCCAACTTTTTTATAAAAAAAGTCCCTCTGTTTTTGTAAAAACGCAGCCTTTGGAAAATTGCTGTTGCTTTTCCTGACCCTAGGAGGCTGTCCGAGAATAGACTGCCCTACTGCGGTTGCGATAAACTGGTCTAAAAATTCCTGCTTCTTCGTCAAATAGCCCCGCTATTCTCCTCAGAATCAGAAATTTTTATCCTCAATTTCTCGCAATCCTCGCTACGGGCGCTATTCTCGGATAGCCTCCTAGAC
>NZ_JBLYNS010000274.1:0-3366 GCF_049310205.1 Endozoicomonas sp. ALC013
CGTTTGTTGGCGAGCCGTCCACCGGGCTGTCTGCCTGGCTCTGCCCTGGTGGCAAACCTTTAGTCGCACCAAAAAGATCCCTGAGCCGGGTCGCTGAGGAAAGCGTGATAAAACCCCGCAGCATCGTGCCGATCTCCGCTGGCAGCACCGTATAAGGCGACACCAGTCGGGCACCCAGCGCAACACCCTCGAAAAAGCTACTGTCCTTCCCACCGGGGCTGCCAAAAGTGAAGGCCGGACCTTTATCCGGTTGCACCGACGACTGCATCTTGGGGGGGTACATAATCAGGATCCCAGGACTGCCAAAATGGAATAAAACCATCCCAGAAAGCGACCCTCATCCCTGCCCATACGCCCCATTTCTCCCCTGGCTGAACCGGTATGGAGCCCGAGACAGTGGCTGCGCCTGTTAACTGAACAGTAGGTTGAGATATCAACGTTATTCCCTCGCAAAATAAGGGCAAGGGTAGACAAGGCACAGGCGATGCAAGGAACCGTTTGAATTATTGGTAACGGGCAATGGGCAAGAAATCTTATAAAACAGGAAAAAAGCCGGGAATATAGTTTGAGGTAATAGTTACGTTCTATTTATTTCGTACCCGGGAACTTTCCAGTTTATTTAATGCCTTTACTCAAACTCTTGATTTTCTGATTCAATACCTTCTGATGCTATGAAAACCATTGATAGCACCCCAGCGACTACCCCCCCCGTATGCAGCATTTGCCATGAAAGCAGTATGGGCAAGTCAGGGCCAAGGGAGATGGTCACCACCGCCTGTCATCACCGTTTTCACTTGCGGTGCATTACCAACTGGCTTGATGAACAACCACTGCATGGACGGCACTGCTATGTCTGTCAGCAACCGGTAATACCGCTGATTCGTCAGGCTCCGGTGGGATATCGGTTGCCCAACAAATATTGCGAGGCAGCGCCGGTCCAGGCTTGCACGATCGGTGATCTCGAGACCCTCCAGACGTTTCTGAAATCCTGTCCGGATATTGTGCAGCAGTCCTTCAAGTCGCAGGTTACCGGTAACAACGTGTTCTTGCTGTTTGTCGCCGTCAGCCATGGCCATGAGAAGATTGTCAAAACCCTGGTGGCCGCTGGGGCAAACCCCAATATCTCCGGTGAGGACTGTGCTCCACCGCTCTATGTTGCCGCCCTGAAAGGCCATCCCCCTATGGTCCGCCTCCTGCTCAGTCTTGAGGCTGACCCCAACACGGCCTTCCAGTATCGTTCAACTGCACTGCATATTGCCGCCGAAAAAGGGCATGAAGAGGTGGTATTCGCCCTCGCCAGGGGTGGGGCAAATCTCAATGCCGTCCTGAAGCGCGGAGAAACGCCCCTGTTTCTGGCCGCCCGCGCAGGCCATGTAAAGGTGGTTGCCATGTTGCTCGAGTGTGGGGCCGTTCCCGATGCCTGCTGCAAGGATGGCTCAACGCCCCTGTATATTGCCGCCCGGGAAGGCCGGGAAGCCTGTGTACAAGTGCTGCTGGCTAACGGCGGATCTCCTGGCCAGGCCAGCAAGAGTGGCTGGACCCCACTGCTTATCTCTGCCCACCAGGGACATGCAACCATCGCACAACTATTGCTGGATGCCGGGGTTCATCCCAATAAGGCTCTGAAGGACGGAACCACCCCACTCCATCTTGCTGCTCGCCATGGCCACAGGCTGTGTTTGCAGACCCTGCTCGGCGATCCCCGGACTGATCCAAATGCGGCCACCCATGATGATGATTGGACGGCACTGCACATGGCCGCCAGCAGTGGTTGTGAAACCTGTTTGCAACTGTTGGCTGAGGATGCCCGGACCCGGCTCAATGGGATCTGTGAAGATGGCTATACTGCCTTGCATTTGGCGGCACGGGCTGGCCACCTGGCGATTGTGCTGGCCCTGATCAACAATGCTGCAAACCTTGATGCTGCCAGTAACGATGGTACTACTGCCCTGCACCTTGCTGCCCAGTACGGCCACGCCAGTATCGTCATGGCCCTGGCGGAGAGGCAGGCGAATATTGAGGCCCGATTGGTGACCGGCGAAACTCCCGTATTCATCGCCGCCCAGTATGGCAGCCTGCGGTGCCTGGTAACCCTGATCAAGGCCGGGGCAGATATCCATGTTGCCCGGAATAACGGCGAAACACCGCTATTCAGTGCCGTCCAGCAGGGACTTTTTCCGATCGTCGAGCATCTGATTGCCATTGGGGCGAGAGTTAACTTTACCGCCATGGACGGTTTGACGCCTTTACACATCGCGGCAGAGGGTGGCTTCCGGGATATCGCAGGGGCCCTGATAACCAAAGGTGCCGATCCCGGGGCAGTTTCTGACAACGGCTTAACGCCGCTGCATGTGGCCGCCCGGCATGGCAAACTGAGCGTCCTGCAGGTTCTGCTGGCAGACAGCAGGGCAAATACTTTTATCAATGCGGCCCTGAACAATGGCAAAACCGCGCTGTACATTGCCACACTTAAAGGCTTTGAGGCCATCGCCCAGGCCCTGCTCGAGGCCGGGGCTAATCCCGGCATTGCCCACAACAATGGCCTGACACCCTTGCATCTGGCCGCCAGTGCTGGCCATGAGAGGATTGTGGAAGCGCTGATTGCTGCCAATACGGACATCAATGCCCGACTGAGCACCGGTGAAACGCCCCTTTACCTGGCGGCCCAGGAAGGTAGAGTCAAGATCGTCCAATACCTGATCAGGCAGAAGGCCGAACTTGACCTTACCAGTAGCGATGGCTGGGCAGCCCTGCATATTGCCGCAAAACGTGGCCACCTGCCCATTGTCACCCGCCTGTCCAATGGCTGGGCAAACATCAACCTGGCCACTGAAGATGGCTCAACGGCCCTGCACCTGGCAGTAGAAACGGAGAACAAGGCCATTGTGAAATTTCTGCTGGACAACGGCGCGGATACCAATATCGCCCGCCAGAGTGGCAAGACCCCCCTGCTCAGTGCCGTCCTCAAGGGGTCTGAGAGTTCCGTGCTGGAATTGCTGACAAAAGGCGCAAACCCCAACCTCGCCGACCGCAACGGCACCAGCCCCCTTGATCTGGCCTGTCATCAGGGCAACCAGCCGATCATAAAAATACTGCGTAAGGCCGGGGCAAAAAAACATAATTGCCCCGTTCAGTAACCGTGCCGGTTTTTTCAGCCCGGGCGGCTTTGGAGGAGGGGTTTCGGAGCGTGGTTCACTGACAGGTTCCTCTTGCCTCTTTACTGACGGCTTCTATCATCGACTGGGCACCCGCCTCCTCTGCCTGCCCCACAGTATTGATGGCCACCAACTCCTGCGAGTCATCGGCAGCGGCAGGGGATGACCCGCGGCAATAATGACGATAAATGTACCTCCCTGCCACCACCCC
>NZ_JBLYNS010000275.1:0-3346 GCF_049310205.1 Endozoicomonas sp. ALC013
CCTCCTAGTACATGGTTTCAATGAGTTTGACGTGTATGATCTCCGTTCACCCTGAGCGGAGTCGAAGGGTGCTTGGCACGATCTATCAGAGTCCGGAGTTTCCGCCTTTAGGCCCTATGGGTCCTTCGATGCTTCGTCAAGCTCAGCACTCAGGACGAACGGAGTGCGGAGGCACGACAACCCGTCAAACTCATTGAAACCATGTACTATGAGTACAACTGGTATTATCGATTGCAGGTTGTAAACTTGCACACCAAATTCACTGTGCAACATATCAGGTTTTTTTCCGTGCCGAAGATTCAATTTCAGGGCAACAGTTACCCGATGGATGAGAACGAGAACCTTCTGGATGGATTACTGCGCCAGCATGCCAGGGCACCCTGGTCCTGTCGGGCCGGGGTCTGTCACTCCTGCATGCTTCGGGTGACAGCGGGGCTTGTACCGACAGAAGCCCAGTCGTTACTGACTGCTGAGCAAATCAAAAAAGGCTATATTCTCGCCTGTCAGACCAAAGTAACTGGTAATTTAAGCCTGGCACTGCCTACCCGGGATGAAGTACCCGGCATTCTTACTGAGCTGACGTCACTCAGCTCAACGGAAGTCATCATCAAGTTATCCACCCGCCTGCCTTTCGAGGTTGCCATTGGCGAACATATTACCCTGGTATCCAATGAAGGCTTTGAAGCCACTTACCCGGTTACCGGCGTCAACGACGAGTCACAAACACTGGAGTGCATTATTGCTCGCTCCGCAGGGGGCAGCCCATTCAGTGCCTGGATTCACTCTGAGGCAAGAGCAGGCGACCGCCTGATGGTGATCAAGAATGGCTAATTACTCTCTGACCGGTAACGCATCAAGGGTTTTGTCATGCCCCATCCTTTCCGGATCCACATGATTTCTTGAGAATATATCGCGGGACATACAGCCGGTTTCTGCATTAACCAGACTGAAGGAAGGCTGACGCACCACCTCCTGAAAGGCGATCGTTCCATCTGGCATAACCACGGAGTGGGCAAGGTAGGCATCCACCAGCCCATGGGTATAATCAATCCCTTCTGTCTCAAAGCCCTTCAATACCAGAACTTCACCAGCCTTACACCCCAGCGCGATTTCATCACCGGTTACCGTACTTTTAATAATGGCCGGATGGCGACTGCCCAGGGGGAACTGAATGCTGCCGTAGTAATAATGCTCACCGTTGTCCCGGTGTTCCACCAGCACATCCCAGAAGGCCATAACATTCATAAACTCCCGGCCTCTATGATCCTTGACGATATTATTGCCGTGTTCACCTTTATCCAGGTATGAGCCTGCCACCTTGAAGCGGCGGGTAATGGCCTGATCAAAGTTGATGATGCCGGGATCCTGTTCTGCTGCAATCTGATACGCCACAGGGCGGCTGGGTAGAATGCTGACAGCGGCCTCTTTGGATGGTTTTGCTTTATCTGATTCCTGTTGCACCAGGGCAGCTTCGTGCTTTTTCTTTTCGGCTACTTTCTCTTCTCTGGCCTTTTCCTCTGCTTTCCGCTTTTCTTCAGCCACTTTCAACTCATCGGCTTTGGCCTTTTCTTCCGCTTTGCGCTTTTCCTCAGCCACTCTCAACGCTTCGGCTTTGGCTTTTTCTTCCGTTTTTCGTTTTTCTTCAGCCAGTCTCAACGATTCAGCTTTAGCTTTTTCTTCCTCTACCTTGCGTTTTTCTTCAGCCACTCTCAACGCTTCAACTTTGGCTTTCTCTTCCTCTGCTTTCCGTTTTTCTTCAGCCATTCTCAAGGCTTCGGCTTTGGCCTTTTCCTCCGCTTTCCGCTTTTCTTCAGCCGCTCTCAACGCTTCGGCCTTGGCCTTTTCCTCTGCTTTTCGCTTTTCTTTAGCCAGTCTCAACTCTTCGGCTTTGGCTTTTCTCTTAGCCCTGCGCTGTTCCTCAGCCAACCTTAACTCTTCCGCTTTGGCTTTCTCTTCCGTTTCCCGTGCCAGCCTCTGCTCTTCGGCTTTCTTTCTGGCCTGCTCCCTTGCCAGACGGGCCTCATTTACCCGGGCCAATCTTGCCTGGTCCTTTTCTTTAACCAGTGCTGACTTTGCCTCACTGACCTTGCTATTGTCCTTCTGTACACTCCCTGAACGCGGCCCTTGCTGCTCCCTCCCCTTATCGAGTTTTGCAGGCCTGACAACTTTTGCCACCCGTGCTTTTGAATCTCTGGTAATGGCGGTGTTGACAGGCATTTGACGTACAACACCTGTCTCATTTTCCACCTCAGGTTTTAAGGCTCTTTGCTGCTCTGCTGTGACTACTGTCTGCTCAACCGGCACCACCACTTCCTTTGCCCTGGTTTCGGACTCATTGTTACCGACCAGTACCACCTCTTCATTCAGGTTCTTTTCTGCCAACCGGATATCCATAAACTTCAGAAAAGTTTCTGCCTGCACCGGGTCGGTAAGGTCAAGGGCGGCAACCTGGTTATAGAATTTAAAATCCCTGGATACACTGAGGTTTTGTGGATTGATATTCGCCCTTCTTTTTTGTTGGAGCTTGCCACCGGACTCCCCGTCAGCCAGCACCGTATAGAGAGGCACACCATCGTCGCTGTCCTTATCGGAGGCTTCTGCCTTTTGCGCATGGGCGATGGTTGAGGAGGCGGCAATAATCACTGCAGCAGACAGAACGGTTATGGCTGACTTCACTGTTCTGCCAGCAAAACCTTTATCCGGATTTCCCATAAGACCTGCACCTTTAATATCATGTAAAAGGAGAACTTCGCCGTATAGCCTGAAAACAACTGAGCGGAGGGCTTCTGCAATAAGGTGGTATGAGCATAGACCATGAAAAAAAATCATCCATAAACCAGTGCAAGGCGTTAGAAATATATGATTTCACAGGGTTAGCTACTTATAATGTGCCAGAAAGAAATTGCCAGGTAAGACAAACTCCTTGTCGTTCGGGCCGGGACTGAAGAGGTGATGTATGGGAATGAAAGAAAATATCATCGATAAGCTGAATGAGTCCTTACAGAATGACTTAATCGATGTAACCAATGAGAGCCATCTGCACAACACGCCACCGGGCTCAGAGTCACACTTTAAGGTAGTGATTGTCAGTGAAGCATTTGAAGGGAAAATGCCGGTCAAACGGCACCAGATGATCTATGGACTGCTGGCTGACGAACTGCGAGAGCAGATTCATGCGCTGGCGCTACACACTTACACCCCCGTTGAGTGGCAGACAAGAAACCAGACCGCCCCGACATCACCGGATTGCCGGGGCGGCAGTAAAAAGTAAATAAGCGGCCTGTCTCTTTCGGGTGGCGGGTAACGGGAAGCGCTTAGTAATTGTCCTTAAATAATTCCGACTTTC
>NZ_JBLYNS010000276.1:0-3341 GCF_049310205.1 Endozoicomonas sp. ALC013
GCTTCTTCACGGCGTGGACGATATGGATATGCCACAGTCAGACAATGGGATCCCCCCTCCCGCACTGCCCCGGTGCGTCATGAGTTTTACCATTCTTCTTTCAAACGCTCTTCTCAACATCTAAAGTACCGTTCAGTAAACCCTGCTCAGGATTTTAATGCTCTCACCAGACATAAAATAATGGATCGCCTGGTGAATAAATCTTATCGTTTTGGTGATCGCTATAGTGGGAGACATCACGGTCAATATGCCAGCTTAATTAAAAAATACACGTTAGCTGCTAAAAGACCGTTGAATCGAGCGGAACAAAGCCAGCTGATGCGTTTGCTGGAAAATTTTACCGCAACACGGAGCTGGAATTGGCGAAGCCTGACGACAACATTTCATTCATTGACTTCAGCGGGTGTTTTTACCCCTCATAACCCCATGGATGGGCGTGTTAAGCGTACTCAAGCTGCCTTAATGACAACGCTACTTGATGCAATAATATTCAAGTGCAACCAAAAACCTGAAGCCAGTGATATTGATGCCCAGGGAATCGCCAACCTGCTGTGGGCCATGGCGAAACTGGCAGACAGAGGGCTGGAGCGAACACCAGGGCTCAACGAGGCTGTGGCCGCACTGTTGCCCCACATGAACGCACAGAAAGACCAATTTATTCCACAGCATATTGCCAACCTGCTGTGGGCCATGGCGAAACTGGTGGACAACGGGCAGGAACAGACGCCAGAACTCAATGAGGCCGTGGCCAGGTTAATGGCCGATGTGGACGCACATAAAGCTAACTTTAATCCACAGGAAATCGCCAACCTGCTGTGGGCCATGGCGAAACTGGTGAACAATGGACAGAAGCGAATACCAGAGTTCAACGAGGCCATGGCATCCTTGTTGCCCCTCGTGAACGCACAGAAAGACCAATTTATTCCTCAACATATCGCCAACCTGCTGTGGGCCATGGCGAAACTGGTGGACAACGGGCCAAAGCAGACACCAGGGTTCAAAGGGGCCGTAGCCACGCTGTTGCCCCTCGTGAACGCACAGAAAGACCAATTTAATGCCCAGGGCATTGCCAACCTGCTGTGGGCCATGGCAAAACTGGTGGACAACGGGTACGAACAGACACCAGATCTCAACAAGGCCGTGGCCGCGCTGTTGCCCCACGTGAAAGCACAGAAAGACCAATTTAATAGCCAGGGCATTGCCAACCTGCTGTGGGCCATGGCGAAACTGGAGGACCACGGGCAGGAGCGCACACCAGGGCTCAACAAGGCCGTGGCCGCGCTGTTGCCCCACGTGAACGCAAAAAAAAACCAATTTATTCCTCAGCATATCGCCAACCTGCTGTGGGCCTTGGCAAAACTGGTGGACCACGGGCAGGAGCGCACACCAGGGCTCAACAAGGCCGTGGCCACGTTGCTGCCCCACGTGAACGCACAGAAAGCTAACTTTAAACGACAGGAAATCGCCAACCTGCTGTGGGCTATGGCGAAACTGGTGGACAACAGGCAAAAGCGAACACCAGAGCTCAACGAGGCGGTGGCCGCTCTATTGCCTCACGTGAACGCACAGAAAGGTAACTTTAAACCACAGGATATCGCCAACCTGCTGTGGGCCATGGCAAAACTGGTGGACAAGGGGCAGGAGCGAACACCAGTGCTCAAAGAGGCTGTGGCCACACTGTTGCCCGACGTGAACGCAAAAAAACACCAATTTATTCCTCAGCATATCGCCTACCTGCTGTGGGCCATGGCAAAACTGGTGAGCAAGGGGCAAGAGCGAACACCAGGGCTCAACAAGGCCGTGGCCGCGCTGTTGCCCTACGTAAACGCACATAAAGACCAATTTACTCCTCCGCATATCGCCAACCTGCTGTGGGCGATAGCGAAATTGCTGGACAACGGGCAGGATAGGACTCCAGAGCTTACAGAGGCCGTGGCCGCACTGTTGCCACAAGTGAACGCACAGAAAGATAACTTTAAACCACAGGGTATCGCCAACCTGCTGTGTGCCATGGCGAAACTGGTGAATAGCGGGCAGGAGCGGACATCAGACTTTAACGAAGCCGTGGCTGCGCTGTTGCCTCACCTGAACGCGGGGAAGCACCAATTTAATGCCCAGGAAATCGCCATCCTGCTGTGGGCCATGGCGAAGCTGGTGGACAACGGGCAGGAGCGAACACCAGAGTTTAACGAGGCCATAGCCGCGCTGTTGCCGCAGGTCAACAAAGAGAAAGCTAACTTTAAACCACAGGAAATCGCCAACCTGCTGTGGGCCATGGCGAAACTGGTGGACAGCGGGGAGTGGACATCGACGCTCAACGAGGCCGTGGCCGCACTATTGCGCCACGTGAACACACAAAAAGCTAACTTTAAGCCAAAGGAAATCGCCAATCTGCTGTGGGCCCCGGCGAAACTGGGTGAGTTCGTTGAGCTGAACGTGGTGACCTCTACGTTTGCATCGCTTGTTTACCGAATCAGTGAAAACCCTCAGCTCTCACAGCAAGACCTATTGATTTCTCTCTGGGGAGTGATGGTTTGCTGTGCCAGATTGTCTCTGAACTCTAAAAACAATAACTGGCTTGAAAAGCACATGGATGACCTGTTTACCCGTCTGGAAAATACATTCCTGCACAATGAAGAGGATCAACGCATCATTACCATGGCCGCCAGTTGGCTTGGGAGAGCGTGCCCGGTCGTCCCCCATTACCCGACTACCAGGTCAAAACGTCAATCCGAGGTTCGCCATCTACTCCAATCATGCATTCCATCTTTGCGGATTGAAGAAGAAAAGAGTCTGAATTCATTACCTCCGGTTGACCTGCTACTGCCAGATCACAACCTGGTGATTGAAGTTCAGGGGCCCTTTCATTACGTGGGTGGTGATTTCAACACCAGGAAGGGTTCGACTCTGCTGAAAATCGCACTGTTGCAAAAAGCAGGATTTGAGGTCATTGAAATTCCGGTTTACAGGCTTGGCAATCAGGATTTAATGAAACCATACATTGATCAAATAAAGACCAGGACAGGGATCCCGCTACAGGGGCATGGCTCTGTATCACTTAAAAGAAGGTGGGCAGATGCGGCATACGTTACTGCTGATAAAGGCAGGCAACTCACAGATCACGGTGACTTAACTGCCGAAAAACAGTTAGAAGAACAAACCGGCAAACCAGCCAAGAGAAAGAGAAAAAACAACCAGTAATTCCCTCCCTTCGCCCCAGGAACCGTTTTCATATTCCAGGAAAGTTCTACCAGAGTTGAAGACCTGTTGCCCCTGAATTTCGCCCTGATGATTTGAAGATAACGGATGGTTGGCATCAGGAGCAGATGCTTTCTCCAACT
>NZ_JBLYNS010000277.1:0-3319 GCF_049310205.1 Endozoicomonas sp. ALC013
TTTAAATTAAGGTGAGCAGTCTGGTGCAAGGGTCATAATGGCATAAGCCTTTTTCTACCAACTGAGAGATACTTTGACGGGCTGCATTGGATGGAATATTTTCCAGACTGAAAAATTTCAGGTTGATAGTCCAGTACTTTTGCAGCGCAATCGGATTAAGTATGAGCTGATTTCTCGATGCATCATGCCATTCGGTGAATTTACGGCATTCATTCACATCTTACTTAATCCACTCAAGCATCGGGTTTTTCCGAGCCGCCAAAAGATTGGTTTTTTCCGTACCCGGGGGTTGATGACTGGCTCCTGGTTCAGATGCAGATAACGGCTTGTTGTTACTGGCCAGATCTGATGGGTCAGATGCCCGGATGGGCGATGATTGGCAGAGTGGTTCCTGAGTCGTTACTTTTAACGCATTCAGGACCATAGGGTGTCGTAAATTCAAAGAAAAAATATTCCGGCTTTCATCGTAGGTCCAGTAGTTCTGTACTGCAAAAAACCGGGCAAAAAAATCAAAGTCAGTCCGTTCACGATACCCGGATGGATTGCTTGATAGCCATTTGGTCGTCAATTTTTTCATGTCGATTATAAGCTCGCCCGCTGCTCTGTCATGCCATGTCGCAAAGCTTTGCTGTCCATCAGCATTTGAAAAAATAAAAGACAGGCAGTCTTCGCAGCTTTTTCTTGTTGGTGATTTATAAGTTGGCTTTATCGAATCAGTTGGTTTGGCGGACTGAGCACTCAATGGCGTTTTCCTGGCGTCTGTTCGAGCCTCAGGGAGTGTGCTCCTGATCTGGGCCTCACCAGGCGTTGAGCCCCCTGCATTTGCCAGTGTTGATATCGGGTTTGGAGGTGGGGTTGTATAAGGGGTAGCTTGCTTTGAAGTGGATAATGCAATGGATTGGTGATTTTCTGCTGACGAAATGGTATCAGCTGAGTAGTGTTTGAACTTAAGTTGGAAAATGATTTCATGTGAATCGGTAAGCACTACACACTCAATATCATTTTTTCCGATCTCTGTTATTAAGGCATCTTGTAATGTTTCGCCATTAGATACGTTAAATTGCCGCTGAAGTATACTCCATTCTTTCTTCACTTGCTCAGTATTTATTACTTTAAATGTTCCCCGGTCTTTATTAATCCATTGAACAGATAGGCCAATATCCGCCTGTCTTGCCAAAAAAGTACAGGCATACAACTGTGGTGACCTTGCTGTTTCATGTTGAGTCTGTGTGGTTATGTTCAGTCCTGTGCCCGAAGAGTGTGTAGATAAGCATCGCTCTGGCCCTTTACGTCGCTCAGGTATATTGTAGGGCGCATGCTGATGACGCGATGCTCTGGTAGTTGTCATTTTGGTAACCAGGTCGGTCTTATACGACGAGAGTTTATACTGCTGACCAGACAGGGTGTCTATATCTTCTGAGTGGCATAAAGCATTACGTAATTCACTGGGATTCACGACGCCTTTAAGACGTTGATCTTGCTTCCATTGAGCTTCTGTCAGGTACCAGTCATTTATTTTCAGAATACCTTGTTTCTTATCAAGCCAGGTGACAGGGGGCTCATTTGCTCTGCTCTCTAAAAAAGCATGCAGACAGGATGGCTTGTTACGGGGTAAATGATTTTCTGTCTGGCTTCTAAGCGACATCTGTCTTTGTAAAACCGGAGTAGATGTGCTGGATGGCGCAACCTGATACACCGGGTGGTATAACGGTAATTGAGTGTGATCTACCAGCCACTGGTTATATACCATCTGTTCATGAGTGGCATTAAGTTTTTGAGCTAATTGTGGCTGCTTGCCCAGAGAGAGAAAATAGTTATGGGCAGTGGGGTATCCGTTTTGAATACTGGTCTTTTTAGGGTCCATTACAATAAACATGATTTAATGAAATTGAACTTCTAGACCGAAAATATGCCTGTTAGTTCCTTTTGTTTTTACTTTTGTGGGCTCACCGGTGGTGGATGAGCCCTGATTTATTGGTTTCTGTTGTTATCGGCCAATGGTTTCCGCCAGGTTGATCAGCACATTGCGCAGCAGTGTCAGGCGGGGCTCGATGGAGTCCAGCACCAGAGATTCGTTGCGGCTGTGCATGGCACCGCCAATCGGGCCCAGACCATCAATTGTGGGCACGCCCAGTGAGCCGGTCAGGTTGGCATCGGAACCGCCACCCACTGCCTGCCAGGTAATGTTCAGTCCCATATCCTGACCGGTTTTTTCAATCAGGGCCATCAGTTTTTCACTGCCTTCATTCGGGGTAAAGGCGGGCTTGTGGGCTTCGCGGGTCAGCTTGATGTCAATCCCCGGCAGTGACGGGTTTTCCAGCATGTGCTGGATCTTACTTTCCAGACGGGCGTAGTCATCGTTATCCCAGAAGCGGATATCCAGGACTGTGGACGCATAGTCTGGTACCACGTTACCGGCGGAACCGCCCTTGACAACACCGAAGTTCAGGGTGGTGCCAGTTGCAAAGTTGGTTTCCTGGTTCAGGGTGGTGATCCAGTGCGCCAGCTCAGTAATGGCAGAAATACCTTTCTCGGGCTCATTACCCGCGTGCGCCGCTTTGCCCTTGAACTCTACCTGGTAAGAGGCCATTCCTTTACGCGCTTTAACCAGTGATCCATCAGCACGGGCAGCTTCAGCCACCAGTACATAACGGCTCTTGCTGGCAATGCCCTTGAGCCACTCGCCGGAGTAAATGGAGCCGATTTCTTCATCCGGATTCATACAGACGCAGATGCTCAGACGATCAGCGACGTCTTCTGGCAGCTGGCTGATGGCCTTGAACATATTGAGCTGGCCGGATTTCATATCAGCCACGCCCGGACCGTAGGCTTTTTCACCATCATGGGTCAAGGACCATTCGGCCACTGTACCTTCCGGGAAAACAGTGTCCAGGTGTCCGATCAGCATGATGTCGTACTCTTCGGCGTCCGGCTTATTGGTCGCCAGCAGGCCGGGGCCTACTTTTTCATTAAAGGTATGACGGGTAACCTGCCAGCCGATGCCCTGGTATTTTTCGGTCATGATATCAGCAACCTTGCTGACACCGGCGGGGGTCCAGGTACCACAATCGACGTCAATCAGTGGCTTCAGTTCTTCCAGATATTGATCCAGGTTGAAGTGTTGATCACTCATGATGGCTTTATATTTCCTGCTTGGAGGTTAGGTTGCTTACCGGGACAGTGGTGATGATCATCATAAATAAGCCGCTGGCCTTTCTGGCAAAGCTGAATTTATGATCTTTGTACCAAATGCAGAGGCGGTTGTACTGACGTTTAGGTAGAATTCCTGATCAGTATTTTCCGTTTGTCAGCAACCTAT
>NZ_JBLYNS010000278.1:0-3295 GCF_049310205.1 Endozoicomonas sp. ALC013
AGTCATGGTATTCTGCGCCAGGTTTTACCTTAAATCAGGTAGTAATGATAAACACTCCCTTGAAAAGCACATAGGCGAACTATTTTCTCGCCTGGAAAATACATCCCCGGGCAGTATAGAGAATCAATCCATCATTGCCATGGCTGCATGTTGGCTTGGGAGAGCTTGTCCAGTCATCCCTTATTACACGACAAACACTTCACAATCTCAATCCACCTTCCGCGATCACCTGCAATCGAGCTTTCCGTCTTTGAAGATTGAAGAAGAAAAGAGTCTGAACTCATTACCTCCGGTCGATCTGCTACTGCCAGATTACAATATGGTGATCGACATTCAGGGACCTTTCCATTACGTGAGTGGTGATTTCAAAACCAGGAATGGTTCGACTTTGTTGAAAATTGCTCTGCTGAAAAAATCAGGATTTGAGGTCATTGAAATCCCGGTGACCAGGCTTGTGAACCAGGATTCAATGAAAAGAGTTATTGAGCAAATAAAGACAAAGTTAGCCGTCCTGCCAGAGGCTTATGGCTCTTTGTTACATAACAGCGGCGAGGGTTCAGAAGATGAGGCATACGTTACTGCCGATGAAGGAGGGGAATTTTCCGATGACTGTTATTTTACCGCCGAAGAATATGTAGAAGAGCCAACCAAAAAAACAAAAAAGAGAAACAGGAGGAGAAAAAAGTCAGTGAAAACGGCTGACTGACGATGCCATAGAGTAGTCTACTTTTTATATTTCCCATGAATTAATGAAATATAATTATGGACAGAAGCGGTGCTGGTGTCAGTTGGCAATGCGCAACATCAGGTAATGATTATAAAAAACCGGATGATCGTACCGATTCTTCAAAAAGTGGGCGATACTGGCATGGCACAGTCAGACAGTTGGATGCGCCGCTGGCCTATGTCCGGGAGAGTAATGAATCTTATGCTTCTGACGCCTGCTCTGCTGACCATCCACCAAGACATTCAATAAAACCTGTTCATGCTTTCAAAGCTCTCATCACACCAGAAAAAATCGATTACATGATGAAGATATCTACTGATTATGGTGATCACTATGATGGTAAAAAACACTGTCAATTTGCTCTTTCAATCAAACAATACACTTCAGCGTCAAAACGACTTTTGAATCATAGTGAACAACGCCAACTGATACCCTTGTTGCACGATTTTAAAGCGACACCCGGGTGGACCTGGCGAAGTCTGACGACGACGTTTCATTCATTTACTTCAGCGGGTGTTTTTACTTCTCATACATACACGGAAGAGTGGGTTAAGAAAACTCAAGCTGTTTTACTGTCCACTTTACTTGATCAAGTAATA
Organism: Endozoicomonas sp. ALC013; assembly: GCF_049310205.1. Lineage (NCBI taxonomy): Bacteria > Pseudomonadati > Pseudomonadota > Gammaproteobacteria > Oceanospirillales > Endozoicomonadaceae > Endozoicomonas > Endozoicomonas sp. ALC013. The sequence continues at coordinate 1,327 of NZ_JBLYNS010000278.1, forward strand.
CTTAATTGCAGCCAAACACTTGAAGCCAGGGATCTTGATGTACACGGTATCAATAACCTGCTGTGGTCGGTGGCGAAACTGGTGGACAACGGGCTGGAGCTGGAGAAAACACCGAAGCTCAAAGAGGCTGTTGCCGCACTGTTGACCCATGTTAAAGCCAAAGCCAAATCACCAGAAGGGAGAGAACACTTTATTCCTCAGCATATCTCCAACCTGCTGTGGTCTGTGGCAAAACTGGTGGACAACGGGCTGGAGCCGGACAAGGCACTGATGCTCAGAGAGGTTGTGGCCGCGCTGTTGCCCCATGTGAAAGCCAAAGCTAAATCAAAAGAAGAGAGAGACCACTTTATTCCTCAGCATATCAGCAACCTGCTGTGGGCCCTGGCGAAATTGGTGGACAAGGGGGTGGAGAAGACTCCAAAGCTCAAAGGGACCGTGGCCGCGTTGTTGCCTTATGTGAAAACCACAGCAGAATCAAAAGAAGAGAAAGAGCACTTTAACACTCAAGGTATCGCCAACCAGCTGTGGGCCTTCGCGAAACTGGTGGACTACGGACTGGAGCTGGAGAAGATACCAAAGCTCAAAGAGGTTGTGGCTGCACTGTTGCCCCATGTGAAAACCAAGGCTGAATCAAAACAAGAGAAAGACCACTTTACTCCTCAGCAGATCGCCAACCAGCTGTGGGCCCTGGCGAAACTGGTGGAGAACGGGCTGGAGCTGGAGAGCACTCCGAAGCTCAAAGAGGCGGTGGCCGCGCTGTTGCTCCATGTGAAAACCAAAGCCGAATCAAAACAAGAGAAAGGCTACTTCAGGCCACAGGGAGTCGCCAACCTGTTGTGGGCGGTGGCGAAACTGGTAGACAACGGACTGACATTGGAGAAGACACCCGGACTTAAAGAGGCCGTGGCCTGGTTGTTGCCCTGTGTGAAAACCAACGCCGGAGCAAAAGAAGAGAAAGACCGCTTCAGCGCAAAAGATACCGCCAACTCGCTGTGGGCCATGGCGAAACTGGTAGAGAACGGACTGGACCTGGAGAAGACACCAAAGCTGAAAGAGGCCGTGTTTGCGCTGTTGCCCCATGTGACAACCAAAGCCGAATCATTAGAAGAGACAGACCTCTTTACTCCTCAGCATATCGCCAACCAGCTGTGGGCCCTGGCGAAACTGGTGGAGAACAGGTTGAAGCTGGAGAAGACAGCGAAGTTCAAAGAGGCTGTGGTCGCATTATTGCCCCATGTGCAAACCAAAGCCACATCAAAAGAAGAGAAAGACCAATTCAAGCCACAGGAAGTCGCCAACATGATATGGGCCGTGGCAAAACTGGGTGAGGCTATTGATCTGAAAGTGGTTAAATCAACGTTAGCTTCCCTTGTCGGCAAAATCAGCGAAAACACCCCGCTCTCTCATCAAGGTAGATGGATGTCTCTGTGGGGAGTCATGGCATTCTGTGCCAGATTTTATCTGACCTACGGTAAAAATAATAAAAACTTACTTGAAAAGCACATAGGTAGACTATTTTCTTGCCTGGGAAAAACACCCACTGGCAATACCGAGGATCCATCCATTATTGCCATGGTCACAAGTTGGCTGGGGAGAGCGTGTCCGGTGGTTCCCCATTACCGGACAAACACGTCACTATCACAATCCACTTTTCACGATCAACTCCGATCAAGCCTTCCGTCTTTGAAAATTGAAGAAGAGACGAGTCTGAACTCATTGCCTCCGGTTGACCTGCTACTGCCAGAGTGCAACATTGTGATCGACGTTCAGGGGCCTTTCCATTACGTGGGTGGTGATTTCAAAACCAGGAATGGTTCGACTGTGTTGAAAATCGCCCTATATAAAAAATTAGGATTTGAGTTTATTGAAATGCCGGTGAACAAGCTTGATAACCAGTATTCAATACAAAGAGTTATTGAGCAAATAAAGACAAAGTTAGCCATCCTGCCACAGGCCTATGGTCCTGTGC
>NZ_JBLYNS010000279.1:0-3271 GCF_049310205.1 Endozoicomonas sp. ALC013
AAGACAATCTGGCACAGCAAACCATCACTCCCCAGAGAGACATCAATATGTCTTGCTGTGAGAGCTGAGAGTTTTCACTGATTTGGTAAACAAGCGATTCGAACATAGAGGTCACCAGGTTCAGCTCAACGAACTCACCCAGTTTCGCCGTGGCCCACAGAAGGTTGGCAATACCCTGTGCACTAAACTGGCCTTTCTGTGTGTTCACGAGGAGCAGTAGCGCGGCCACGGCCTCTTCGAGTTCTGGAGTCCACTCATGCCCGTTGCCCACCAGTTTCGCCATGGCCCACAGCAGGTTGGCGATATGCTGGGCATTAAACAGGTCTTTCTGTACGTTCACGTGTTGCAGCAGCGCAGACACGGCCTTGTTAAACTCTGGTGTCCGCTCTTGCCCGCTATCCACCAGTTTCGCCATGGCCCACAGCAGGTTGGCGATACCCTGGGCATCAAATTGGTCCTTCTGTGCGTTCACGTGGGGCAACAGCGCGGCCACGGCCTTGTTGAGCCCTGGTGTCTGCTCTTGTCCGTTGTCCACCAGTTTCGCCATGGCCCACAGCAGGTTGGCGATTTCCTTTGGTTTAAAGTTAGCTTTCTCTGGGTTCTTCACTTGTGGCAACAGCACGGCCACGGCCTTTTTGAGCTGCGGTGTCCGTTCCTGCCCGTTGTCCACCAGTTTCGCCGTGGCCCATAGCAGGATGGCGATTTCCTGTGGTTTAAAGTTAGCTTTCTGTGCGTTCACGAAGGGCAACAGCGTGGCCACGGCCTCTTTGAGCTGTGGTGTTCGCTCCAGCCTCTTATCAACCAGTTTCGCCATGGCCCAGAGCAGGTTGGCGATTTCCTGTGGTTTAAAGTTAGCTTTATGTGCGTTCACATCGGCCAATAACCTGGCCACGGCCTCATTGAGTTCTGGCGTCTGTTCCTGCCCGTTGTCCACCAGTTTCGCCATGGCCCAGAGCAGGTTGGCAATATGCTGAGGAATAAATTGGTCTTTCTGTACGTTCACGTGGGATAAAAGCGCGGCCACAGTCTCTTTGAGCCCTGGTGTTTGCTCCTGCCCGTTGTCTACCAGTTTCGCCATAGCCCATAGCAGGTTGGCGATACCCTGTGGTGTAAAGTTTGCTTTCTGTGCGCTCACGTGGGGCAACAGCGCAGCCACCGCCTCGTTGAACTCCGGTGTTCGCTTTTGCCTGTTGTCCACCAGTTTCGCCATGGCCCACAGCAGGTTGGTGATACCCTGTGGTGTAAAGTTTGCTTTCTGTGCGCTCACGTGGGGCAACAGTGCGGCCTCGGCACCGTTGAGCTCCGGTGTTTGCTCCTGCCCGTTGTCCACCAGTTTCGCCATGGCCCACAGCAGGTTGGTGATTTCCTGTGGGGTAAAGTTAGCTTTCTGTGCGTTCACGTGGGGCAGCAGCGCGGCCACGGCCTCGTTGAGTTCTGGTGTCTGTTCCTGCCCGTTCTCCAGCAGTTTTGCCATGGCCCACAGCAGATTGGCGATATGCTGAGGAGTAAATTGGTTTTTTCTTGCGTTCACGTGGGGCAATAGTGCGGCCACAGCCTCTTTGAGCCCTGGTGTCAACTCATGCCTGTTATCCACCAGCTTCGCCAGGGCCCAAAGCAGGTTGGTAATGCCCTGGGCATTAAATTGGTCTTTCTGTGCTTTCACGTGGGGCAACAGTGCGGCCACGGCCTCTTTGAGCCCTGGCGTCCACTCCTGTCCGTTATCCACCAGTTTCGCCATGGCCCACAGCAGGTTGGCAATGCCCTGGGCTTTAAATTGGTCTTTCTGTGCGTTTACGAGGGGCAACAGCGCGGCCATGGTCTCTTTGAGTTCTGGTGTTTGCTCCTGCCCGTTGTCCACCAGTTTCGCCATGGCCCACAGCAAGTTGGCAATTTCCTGTGGTTTAAAGTTAGCTTTTTGTGCGTTCACGTCTGGCAATAGCCTGGCCACGGCCTCATTGAGCCCTGGTGTCCGCTTCTGCCTGTTGTCCACCAGTTTTGCCATGGCCCAGAGCAGGTTGGCGATACCCTGAGCATTGAATAGGTCTTTCTGTGTGTTCACATGGGACAAAAGTACAGCCATAGCCTCGCTGAACTCTTGTGTTCGCTTCTGCCCGCTGTCCACCAGTTTCGCCATAGCCCACAGCAGGTTGGCGATTCCCCGGGCATCAATATACCTGGCTTGAGGTTTTTGGTTGCAGTTAAATATTATTGCATCCAGTAGCGTTGACAATAAGTTAGCTTGAGTAAGCTTTACATGCTCATCCATGGGGTTATGAGGGGTAAAAACACCTGCTGAAGTAAACGAGTGCAGTGTTGTCGTCAGGCTTCGCCAATTCCAGCTCCGCGTTGCTGTGAAATTTGGCAGCAAACGCATCAGCTGGCTTTGTTCCGCTCGATTTAACGGTCTTTTAGCAGCTGACGTGTATTTTTTAATTGAACTGGCATATCGACCGTGATGCCTCCCATCATAGCAATGACCGAAACGATAAGATTTACTTACCAGATCATCCATTATTTCCTGCTTGATGAGCGTATTAAAATCTTTAGCAAGGTTTACTGAACGGCGCTGTAGATGTTGAGAAGGGCATGCGTCAGAAGAACGGTAAAATTTATTACGCCCCGGGGTAGTGCGTGGGGTATTATCCCACTGTCTGACTGTGCCATGTCTATATTGCACACGCCTTGAAGAAGCGGCATGGTCATTCGGTTGGTTGTAATCATTATCTGATCTTGCATATTGACCACTGGCACCAGCAGAACTTCTATCCATAATTACATTTCATTAATTCATGAAAATATAAAAAGCAGACTGCTGTTTTGTTCAAAAGTTCATTTTGCTGAAATGTCTATAAATAGCTAACCATATGAAATCACATATTTCTGACTCCTTGTTCAGGCACTCCCGGCAACTGCTCCTGCGTTTCTCTAGCTCCTGCATCCATGCAGTCGTGCTTCGTTACAACTCCGGTCACATAGCTACGGCTATGCTCCCTCCGTTGTGCCTCGCATAGCACCTGCCCAAGTAGCCAGAAATATGTGATTCCATATGGCCAGCTACTTAGACGTAAACGGTTGAGGAAACACATCTACTCCTGATGCCATCAATCCGTTATTTGCAAATCATCCGGGGCGAGATGTATGGGCAACAGGTGTTCAACACTGGCATTCCTTCCCGGTATGGGAAAAAGGTTCTTGCGTCATGATACTAGGAGGCTGAACGAGAATAGACTGCCCTACTGCGGTGGCAGCAAATTGGTCTAAAAAGTCGGAA
>NZ_JBLYNS010000280.1:0-3246 GCF_049310205.1 Endozoicomonas sp. ALC013
AGAGTTATGCCCGCCTGTCGGTGACGGCAGGCGGACGTCGTTTTTATTGAGACTTGCGAACCCGGATATACCATTCGGATAACAGGCGAACCTGTTTCTCGGTATAGCCATGGGCAACCATTCGTGACACAAAATCGGCATGCTTGCGCTGATCTTCCTGGGATCCCTTGGCATTAAATGAGATAACCGGCAGCAGGTCTTCCGTATTGGAGAACATCTTCTTCTCAATCACGGTGCGCATCTTCTCATAGCTCAGCCAGCTGGGGTTCTTGCCATCATTATTGGCCCGGGCCCTGAGCACAAAGTTCACCACTTCGTTCCGGAAGTCCTTGGGATTGGCAATACCCGCAGGTTTCTCAATTTTCTCCAGCTCTTCGCTCAGTGCAGCACGGTCAAGAATATGGCCGGTATCCGGATCACGGTACTCCTGATCCTGAATCCAGAAATCAGCGTAGGTGATGTAGCGATCAAAGATATTCTGACCGTACTCAGAGTAGGACTCCAGGTAAGCGGTCTGAATTTCCTTGCCCAGGAACTCGATATACTTGGGCGTCAGGTACTCTTTGATAAACGACAGATAGCGATCGTGTATCTCTTCCGGGAACTGGTGCTGCTCAATCTGCTGTTCCAGAACATACAGAAGGTGTACCGGGTTTGCAGCGACCTCTGAAGGATCAAAGTTGAAGACCTTGGACAGAATCTTGAAGGCAAAACGGGTGGAAAGACCGTTCATGCCTTCATTAACCCCGGCCATATCCTTGTATTCCTGCAAAGGCTTGGCATTGGGATCGGTGTCTTTCAGGTTTTCACCGTCGTACACCTTCATTTTCGAGTAGATAGATGAGTTATCTGGTTCCTTGATACGGGACAGGGTGGTGAACTGTGCCAGCATCTTCAGGGTATCCGGTGCACAGGGGGCTTCCCTGAGGGAGCTGTTTTCAAGCAGCTTTTCATAGATATGAATCTCCTCACTGACTCTTACGCAGTAAGGCACCTTGACGATGTTAACCCGGTCAATAAAGGCTTCATTGGTTTTATTGTTGCGGAAAGACTGCCACTCAGACTCGTTGGAGTGCGCCAGCAGAATACCTTCATAAGGGATGGCACCAAGGCCTTCGGTGCTGTTGTAGTTACCTTCCTGGGTTGCGGTCAGCAACGGGTGCAACACCTTGATGGGGGCCTTGAACATCTCAACAAATTCCATGATACCCTGGTTGGCACGGCACAGCGCGCCGGAGAAGCTGTAGGCATCGGGATCGTCCTGGGAGTACTCTTCCAGCTGACGAATATCGACTTTACCCACCAGGCTGGAAATATCCTGATTGTTCTCATCACCTGGCTCGGTTTTGGCGATACCAACCTGATTCAAACGACTTGGGTAGAGTTTAACCACTCTGAATTTGGAAATATCACCACCATACTCATTCAGCCGTTTAACGGCCCAGGGTGACATGATGTACTTAAGATACCGGTTTGGTATTCCATACTCTTCCTGGAGAATGTCGGCATCTTCATCCGGATTGAATAAGCCCAGGGGAGATTCAAAAACAGGAGAGCCTTTGATGGCATAGAACGGTACTCTCTCCATCAGGTGCTTTAATTTTTCCGCAAGGGATGACTTACCGCCCCCCACTGGCCCCAGTAAGTAGAGAATCTGTTTCTTCTCTTCCAGGCCCTGTGCGGCATGCTTGAAATAAGAGACGATCTGTTCAATGGCTTCTTCCATGCCATAGAACTCTTTGAACGCCGGGTACTGCTTAATCAGTTTATTGGAAAAGATCCTGCTTGAACGTGGATCCCGGGAAGTGTCAATCACCTCAGGCTCACCAATCGCTTTCAACATACGTTCAGCGGCGTTGGCATAAGCCCAGGGATCTTTTTTGCAGAGTTCCAGGTACTCTGTGAGACTCATCTCTTCCTGCTGGACGGACTCGTATCTCTGCTGGTATTGAGCAAATATGGACATCTGTTTCCCCCTCGCCTGATCGTTGTAAGTCTTTATAAGGCGTACTGCTTAGTTATGATTTTCAGAAGTCTTTCTATCCTTTTGAACGACACATTATCAATAATGAAAAAAGTGTGCGTACATTAACGTTATAGAACTAATGGATAAGAATGTCTATACCTTTTACGTTTTGATTTTTCAGGAATTATTTGTAAAAGAAAAGAGTGGGGTGGGGATAAAATAGCCAACTGTTTAATAGGCATCCAGCCATTCTAGATTAGTTTTTCGATTATTTGAATATACTCTGTCGTATAAATATTGGTCGTAAGAGTTGGTTGATTTTCATAAAAATCTCAAAAAAGATATTTTATTTAATTTGCTCATCATCATTGAAATATCCAGGTTAATAGGTATTCCCTGAAAATAGACTCACCTGATAATAGTTTATCGTCGTATAATTGTTAATCTGTTTTTTTATAAGGGATAACAATGCTCTTTCTACTCTACCTTGTCCTGGGGGCTTGTGCCGGAGTAATGGCCGGTTTATTTGGTATTGGTGGCGGGCTGATTATTGTTCCTGTACTGATCTTCAGCTTCACCGTCCAGGGTATGTCCCCTGAGGTTTTGACCCATTTGGCGGTAGGCACATCTCTGGCTACCATGGTGGTCACATCGGTAAGCTCCATTAAAGCGCACCAGGATGCCGGAGCTGTTCGATGGCGGATATTTGCCACGTTAAGTGTCGGTATTCTTGCCGGTGCTTTTCTCGGGGTGTATACCGCCGTGAATCTGAGTGGGCATCTGTTGCAGAAGCTTCTTGGTGTATTTGCGATCCTGGTGTCAGCAAAAATGTGGTTCGGGTTTAAGGTTTATGAAGGTGGCAGAGCGCCGGGGAAATCAATGCTGGTGAGTGCCGGTGTTGTCATTGGGACTGTCTCCAGTATGTTTGGTATTGGTGGTGGGACTCTGTCTGTGCCGTTTTTGCGCAGAATCAGCCTGACAATGCAGCAGGCAGTGGGTACTTCGGCGGCCTGTGGCTTCCCTATTGCCGTGATGGGAGCCTTATCCAACATGGCTCTGGGTGAAAAGAGTTCAGGCCTGCCTGCTCTGTCTACCGGGTATGTTTATTGGCCTGCTTTCCTGGGGATTGTCTTGACCAGTGTTCTATTTGCGCGAATTGGTGCCCGTATTGCTCATGGACTTGCCGCAAACAAGCTACAGAAATTGTTTGCCCTGTTTCTGTTTATTGTTGGAATACAGTTTTTGGCTTAACACCGGCTGATCCGTTCATTATCCAGTTG
>NZ_JBLYNS010000281.1:0-3229 GCF_049310205.1 Endozoicomonas sp. ALC013
AGGCTCGGTGGGTACAATAACTGCTGCACTGGAGGGAACGCTGTTCATGCCAGGTAACTCCCTTACGTTTTTGGGATTGCTACTCTGACTGTGTTGATCTCAAAAATATCCCGTAACAGGTTCTGAAAATATCAAAAAACCAGCTTTATAGATTTCTTGAATTACAGAAAAGGTCAAAATATCGGAAAAGAAGGCGGTTATACGATTATAACTTACACAATTTTATGGATGCAGGAGGTATAAAGATATAGATTTATTGTCGTTTAAGTCGATCTGGACTTTAACAGGCCGACATTGGTTACCGGATTCATGGCCCCTTTGATGATCCCGGGATAATCCTGAAATAACCCGGGACAGCCTCCCGGGGACGTGCCATGGGCATTTGGTGGATCTATCGGGGAGCATTCTCTACCATCGTTTTATAACCCTTACAGTCTGCTGCCGTGGATTCGCCCACTGTGTGGGCGCGGCCGGTTTCATCAGGAAAGGCTTCATCAAACCCGCGTTTTTTAGCGGGTTGCGGTTTAAAGGCTTTTTCCAGTTTTTTGATGGCCAGGTCATACCCCAACTCAGCCGCCTTGAGCAACCAGGCTTTCGCCTGGTCCAGATCTACCGGAAAGTTCGCTCCACTGCGCTCATACAGCTCGCTCAGGTTGTACATGGCAGCAGCGCAACCCAGATCAGCCGCTTTGAGCAACCAGATTTTCGCCTGGCGCAGATCTACCGGAAAGTTCTCGTCGCCATCCAGATAAAAGCAACCCAGGTGAAACATGGCTCCAATATCCCCCAGCCCAGCCGCTTTGAACAACAGGAGCTTTCCCCGATCCGGATCTGCCGGTAAGCCCTCGCCTCCCTCCAGGTACACCAGGCCCAGGTTGCTCATGGCGCAAGCATCCCCCAGCCCAGCCGCCTCTATGTACAATCGCTCCGCTTTGCGCAGATCTACCGCGAAGTCCTCACCACCATAATGATACAGGTAGCCCAGATTATTCATGGCTACAACATGCCCCAGCTCAGCCGCCTTCAGGTACCAGCTCTCGGCTTTGTGCAGATCGGCTGGAAAGCCCTCGCCACCGTCGCTATACACCATGCCCAGGCCGCACATGGCTTTAATATGCCCCAGCTCAGCCGCCTTAAGGTACCAGCTCTCCGCTTTGTGCAGATCTACCGCGAAGTCCTTGCCACCATAATGATACAGGTAGCCCAGATGCCACATGCCTGCAATATCCCCCAACTCAGCCGCCTTGAGGTACCAGTGCTCCGCTTTGCTTAGGTCTACCGGAATGCCCTCACAACCATCGTGGAGCAGCTTCCCCAGGTTGTTCAGTCCGATCGGGTCGGATCCTCCCCTTCTGGCGAGCAGCAGAGCAACATCGAGGTGCTTATTGGCAGCGGCCCGGGCCAGGGGAGTTTTACCCACAGTTCGGCCCGCATCCACCTTCGCCCCCCGTTGCAGCAGGGCCTGGATGATCTTGAGATCACCCTCCTTTGCCGCGTTGACCATTTGACGCCGCCAGCCCCGTGGCAGGGGCAGGTTTTTCACCACCATAATATTGTTAATGACTTCCCGCCCGTAAGGGCAGGTCAGATGGTCTTTGGTCCAGCGGGAAAGGCACTTAAAGTGAAACTTATGCCCGCAGGGCCTGGCAATAGCGACACGCCTGCCCACAAACTTCCGATTAGTGGATGAGTAGAGGCCATCATGGCAGATCGGGCAGATTGCGGGCTCGGTGGGTACAACAACTGCTGCACTGGAGGGAATGTTGTTCATGCCAGGTAACTCCCTTACTTTTTGGGATTGCTACTCTGACTGTGTTGATCTCAAAAATATCCCGTAACAGGTTCTGAAAATATCAAAAAACAGCTTTATAGATTTCGTGAATTCCAGAACAGGGCAAAATATCCGAAAAAAAGTGGTTATACAGTTATAACATATACAATTTTATCGATGCAGGAGGTATATAGATATAAATTCATTGTCGTTTAATTCGACCCAGACTTTAACAGGCCAGCATTGGTTACCGGATTCATGGCTCCTTTGATGATCCCGGGATAACCCGGAAATAACTCTGGACAGCCTCCCGGGGGACACAAAATATTGTCACCTGCCATGGGCATTTGGCGGCTCTATCGGGAAGCCTGCTCTATCATCGTTTTATACCCGTTACTGTCTGCTGCCGTGGATTCGCCCTCTGTGTGGGCGCGGCCGGTTTCATCAGGAAAGGCTTCATCAAGCCCGCGTTTTTTAGCGGGTTGCGGTTTAGAGACTTTTTTCAGTTTTTTGATGTCCAGGTCTCTCCTCAACTGAGCCGCCTTGAGCAACAGTCGTTTTCCCTTGTACCTATGTTCCGGAAATTTTTCGCCACCACGCAGATACAGGTGACCCAGGCTACTCATGGCCAGATGAGACCCCAGCTCAATGGCTTTCAGGTACCAGCGCTCCGCTTCAAGCAGATCTATCTTAAAGCCCTCGCCACCATACTGATATAGGCGACCCAGCATGTACATGGCTGAAGCTATAATGGCTGGATCTTTTCCCAGCTCAATCACCTTGAGCAACAAGGTTTTCGCCTGGTGCAGATCTGCCGGAAAGTTCTCGCCACCATGCAGATACAGGCTTCCCAGGTGATGCATGGCTAGAACATATCTCAGCTCAACCGCCTTGAGCCACCAGGATTTCGCCTGGTGTAGATCTTGCTCAAAGCCCTTGTCACCCTTAAAACAGTGCCAGCCCAGATTGGACATGGCTCCGGAATCCCCAAGCCCAGCCGCCTTGAACAACAGGAACTTTCCCTGATCCTGATGATCTGCCGGTAAGCCCTCGCCGCCATCCAGATACAGTAGGGCCAGGTTATTCATGGCGCAGGCATCCCCCAATCCAGCTGCCTTCAGGTACCAGTGCTCCGATTTGCTTAGATCTACCACAATGCCCTCACCACCATCCTTGAAAAGATTCCCCAGGTTTCTCAGACCGATCGGGTCGGATCCACCCCTTCCGGCCAGCAGCAGGGCAGCATCGAGATGCTTATTGGCAACGGCCAGGGCCAGGGGAGTTTCACCCGCAGTTTGGCCCGCATCCACCTTCGCTCCCCGTTGCAGCAGGGCCTGGATGATCTTGATATCACCCTCCTCTGCCGCGTTGACCATCTTGTTCTTCCAGCCCCGGGGCAGGGGCAGGTTTTTCACCACCATATTTTTAATGACTTCCTGCCCGTAAGGGCAGGTCACG
>NZ_JBLYNS010000282.1:0-3224 GCF_049310205.1 Endozoicomonas sp. ALC013
AAGCGATGGCTTACTGACCAGGATACAGCGGCCGGGGTGACATTGAAGGTTGCTGAAGAGGATCTGTCCCGGGCAAATACCCGACGCCAGAAATCCGGTCCGGGAGCATCCGGCTGGTATATTAAATCATTTTTGGCCAGAACAACCCGGCTGACTGTCGTGCTGATAGGGATGCCATCCAGCCGGGGAGGATTCTCCAACAGCTCATTCAATGAGGCCAGCTGTCTGGGCCTGAGGTTGTCACAATCGAAAATCAGGGTAATGGGCACTGACTGATAAATAAGCCCGGGACACTCGTTTTTTTGTCCGGGAGTTGGATAATAGTGCAGCCTTCTTAACGGGTGATGATCCAGGTCGTTCGGATGCCGGATCATAAAAAGAAACCCGGCGTCTGTCTTTTGCCGATAGAAACGGATCAGTTCATCCTTTGCATCAATGGATTCAAAAAAATGAAACGCATCACCAACCGGCGATGCCGATTGCTTCAGGTGGCTGATGCAATCTGTGATGGGCGTGACGTTTCGGATTGGGCTGTTATGTGCACTCTTCGCTGACACTTGTTGGGTAACATGCAGCTGCTCATTTTTGACCGACAAGACTGCTGTTACTCGTGTTTTTTTATCGGTGTTACCGGGCCGTAAAGAATCGTCTGGGGAATTTGCCAAACTTTTTTGAGCGGGGTGATTGGCGGGTTGCTTGTGCACATTAACTACGGCACCAGGCTGAACAGGAAACATGAAAATAGTACTTTTCTGATAGTAATTGCGATCCGTCAGCCTACTTAGATGGTGTAAAACGGGAAAAGTTCCTCCCTGATTGGGTACTGTTATTTGCGGTTAAAAAGAGTGTTGGCATCAGGCTCATTGATTAAGCGTTTTATTTTTCTCAGTGACTCCTGGCAATCCAGAGCAATACCCGTAGAAAAAATCCCACTGCCGATCAAGTTAAAATTTTGCCCTGCCGGACTTTCAAAGATGGTGACCTGGTCACAGAAGTTGCCGACGATTAACACCCGGAATTTTTCCAGGTCTTTGCATATCACCGGGGTATATATTTCAGCAGAGCGTTGATCGCTGATCAGGCGAATTAACTGCCGGTTCTGTTCTGCATGATCAATGTAATCAATTAAGAATGTGCCAGGTTGGTAAGGGAGTTCATCACGAAACAGTGCCCCGGTCTGTCGATTGGTGGCCAGTTTGAGGGCATCCAACGCCCTGTCGATCAAAAACTGACTGGACAGCATCAGGGTGTTGGTCTCCAGGTAACAGGTTGATTTCTCCGGAAAACAGGGCTCACCACGGATCAGTCGGGCAAGATCCAGTCTGCCCCGGGAGGAATGGCTCCAATAAACATCGGTGACAGCCATCTGAGGCAATGTTTCCCAGTCATACAGCAGAGAAAAGTTGTCGGCCTCCGGACTGTCCCTGACATTTTTCAGCCAGGTTCTGTCGATGGACTCTACCCGGAACAGGCGCTGGTCCAGTCTTTGCGCCGTACCATCATGATCAAGATTGAACCGGGTCACGGCCTGCAGGCTTTGAACAGGCAGAACGGGAAAGTCATTCGGGCTGTGCAGATACAGTTGCCAGGCAAACTCCGACCACCGACAGAAATCATGCTGTTTTGGCGATTGATAATTTTTTGACCAGATGAGCATACAGTGGCTCCAGTCAATAATGGCTTTCCTTTCAGGAGGAGCAAGGGTATCAAAATGGTCAATGGCGTGTCTGGCTGCCTGCAGATACTGTTCCGGTGCCAGATGGTAGGCAATATCAAATGCGGTGATAAGAGGTCTGTGTTCTGACGAACTATTGTAACGTCGGGCTGACAAGTGCCTGCTCATGGGGATAGGGCGGAAATTTTTCCGGAACTCTTCCAGAACAGCATCTTTGACAAGGCTATTGGCCTCTTGAGGCAGTGCGAATTTAGAACATTGCCATTGCTGGCACAGGGAGATGACCAGTGACAGGAGCCGGTTCCAGCCGGAGGCATGACTGCCTGTAGCTTGTCCGACAGTTGGCTTGACTGGCGGCGTCGGCACTGATACGTAGATACCCACCCATTTCGGCTCAGGTAAGAATGTGACAATGCTTTCGATGCCCCATAAATCGCAAAGTCGCCACCCATTGCAGGATCTGACCTCAACAAAATCATGTGATTCCGATTTTACTATCCGGGCTTCGATACCCCAGTAAAGACAGAGTAATTGAAACAGAAATGCACGGTGGTGACAGCTGCCCTGCTGCTCCTGCAACAATCGCTTGACCAGGCTGATGCCGGTTTCGACAAAGTTATGCTCGTAAGAAAACGCTCTGAACCAATCAATCAGGGCCAGCAGCCGTTCGGACAGATTCCTTATCTGCCCTATTTCCCGCAACTTCCGATAGCCCGGAAAGTGCCCTGGTTGCTGGCTGAAAACCTCCTGATCCAGATGTACTTTGATCAGGGATGGGCATCGCCGGGGTTGCGTTTCGATGGGATCGGCCGACGTTAACGGCTTAAAGTACTTCGGATCGGGTTTGATAATAAAGCCCACAGCCACCGGTTCGGTTAACCGGGAACGGATAAAGTACTGGCCAGTCTGGTTGTCCTGTGCCAGCTCCAGTGCCTCTGCCGGGATGGTGTGCAGACCGGTTAAACGGTCTGCGGCCGTCAGTGATGGCAATGGCTGCCATTCGCTGCCCGGTTTCAGTATCAGGCGTCCGGTGGTTTCATCGCTTTTCAGATGACTGCGCCCGGCTAACATTGGCAAAAGAAAACTCTGATCGACAGGACGCTCTGGCAACGGGCTTCGCACTAAATTCTGATCAGTGGTCACACTGACGGTGAACAGCTCCAGTCGATACAGCGCGCAATCCCACTGACCAGGAAAAAACCGGGTTACATAATATTCGTTAGACACTTCAGGGGGAATTCCCAGGCTGAAAGTCTTCGGTGATGCCGAACCTCTGGAAGATTCTTTTTCTGCTGACTGGCCGGGAATAGAGGGCCATTCAAATTTAGGCTGGCAGCTGTCCAAATAGGGTCGCCACTCCCGGCGCAGATACTCAGGCAACTGCCCCATAGAGATGCGGGTCAATCGATCGGCGACCTGAAGCAGCTGCGGCAGCGTCAGCTCAAGGGTAAGGCGTTGCTGCCGGAGATTGTCATTGATGCCATGGGCGCAAGCGGTCAGCCACCGACTCAGTTCCTCTGATACCCCCATGGCTTGCAGCCTGAGCCGG
>NZ_JBLYNS010000283.1:0-3205 GCF_049310205.1 Endozoicomonas sp. ALC013
TATCACCACAAACGGGCTTTGGGGGCAAAAAACGGTGCTGTCGCTGATCGTCTGATCTTTCCGGGCGTTGAGTTCGGTGGCACCGACATGGGCTACGGACAGGGATATCTGCTCAGGCAGCCGGACCCATTGCTTGTTGGCGGTAAATCCGCCAACACGTATGGCCGTTGCCAGGGCTGCCTGGAAGCCAGTGTCTTCCCAGGGTGCATTGTTAAGCACAAGGTGGGTATTCTCTTTCAGGTTGGCCAAAGCCCCTTCAGAAAAAACCAGCCGACCCCGATCATTGAGGGTGATACCACCAAAGAGTTGATGGTACCAGTTGTCGGTGGTGGCAAAGTTGATGTTGACGCGGAGGGCATTGGCCGGGATGTCTTCCGTGGTTTTTTGGGCCAGCAAGGTTTCATCGGTCACCGAATCAGCAATATGGCAGTCGGCTTCTGATACGGCCTTTTCCGGCATTTGCCCCAATCTGCGCCAGAGGTCGGGGTTGGCGGGCTTACTTCCGTCCAGCATCCCGTGGTTGACCAGAAATACCCGTCGGATGTGGTCGCCCAGTGGTTTATCGTTACACTTGGGTCCCACCTGAAGAAGGTCATTAAAGCTGGCGATATCACCGGGTGTCATGGAGGTCAGGTCAAACACCAGGGTCATCGGCTCATCCGTAAACAGTCGGCCTTCTGCTTTTTGTAATTGGCCGCCCTCTAGCCAGGTTTGTTGCATCAGGCCCTGTTTTTCCAGATCAGCCAGCGCGCGAATGCAATACGTTGCAGGCTGTTCATGGCGTAATTGATCAATAATTCGCTGTTGGGTTAACGGAGTATTGGCAAAATAGAACTCACCGGTGCTCAGGCTCTGATGGACTAATTCCTGATCCGTTGAGCGGGCGGTGGAGTGATCGCTTTGCAAGTGAGAGGTAACTTGACAGGCGACTGTTGTCCTTTGTCCTAAATCAGGCGTTGGGACTTCTTGAGGTTCTATTAATCTTGATCGCTTTGCTGAAGATTGCTGAAGCTTTGTCTGTCCATCGGAAAAATCCGATATTTTCCTTATGTCTCCCTCCTGGTGTGGTAAAGAGTGGGTTACTGTTTGATTTGGCAAGGAGTGATAATTGATAACTTCATTTGTTATTTTGTCCATTTGATCATCCATGCCTGATTTATGAATGCCGGTGTCAGGAAATTTAAGACAACAAAATAATAAGAACGTTCCTGCCACGGAAACCTCATTTTGCTGTGGCGGTGGCCGCCAGGGCTAAATGGACAATTCATGATGAGTGGATGCTCAACCGAAAGGAAAACCAGTTCAACTGGCTGGCCGGTATGCTGATGGCATTACTACCAAATGAAATCATAAGTAGCCAGAAATATGTGATTCCATATGGCCAGCTATTTAGCCCACGAAGCATTGGTCTGGAATTCTGAAAGAGCCACTACCTGTTTTCGATCTGTGCAAGAAACTCATCTAAAAGAATCAGCAAATCATCCTCCTGAAGAACGACAGCGGAAGGCCGGTTAAAATGGTCTTTTAAACGTTTTGGCGGTAATTTTAATTGGGTCATGGGGTCAACTTGCTGATCGGCATGCGTAAGCAGCGTAGTAAAGAAAGGCTGCACTGTCTCGGAATACTCCTCATAATAATGAGTTATCCAAGTGAGAGGAGTAGTATCATTCATGTGATGCGCTGCCAGCCAGTTAAAGAATATTTTTCTTATTGATTCGCTGAACGGCAAATGGTTTACACTATCATGTATGTCACTGATTACTGTCTTTAATCCAGATTTTATTTTTTCTTCAATCTTTTCATCCACCGCTTTTTCAGACAAAGAAGTACAGTCAAAAATAATGGGTTTGTAGCTTGTAGATTTTGATACGTTCAGGAAAGCTGCCTCACCGGCCATAAGCTTTTCAGGGATGATAATGCTATTGCCCACAGGTTGGTGGTGGAATTGTTGATGGATGCGAGGCTGGGATAGTCGCTCCAAAAGGGAGCGGCTCATGGTCATCGTTTTGATCAGGTTTATGCAGTGCTGTGAAAATTCTGGTTCTACGCTTTTAATTTCAACAAGGTTAACTGGTTTGGGACTTAGAGAATAAGACTCAAGCATTGATTTTACCCGGTCTTTCAACTGACAGGAATCACAGGCCCCGGAGAACCTCTGTAAGATGGCCAATAATATATATTTCAGAAATTGAGGTGCTGAGCAGTAAAGATCACATAGCCAGTTCAAATAATTAGCATCGGGCTTTTTTGCCTGTATCAGCTGAGATAGTATCTTTGTATACGAATCATCGAAATGACTTATTGCCTGGCTATGGCACTCACCATCAAACCAGGCGCTTTTTTCTATGAAACGTTCCCAGAATTCTATGTCTTTACCAACAGTCAGGTAAAATATTTGTGGCGATAACGCTATCCCCCAATGTTCCAGCACATAGTTGATAGCAATGTCGGAGGGGTTTCTGATTAAGGTAGAGTAGAGATCGTTATGCATAGACTCAGTCAAAGCTGATCGGTTTTTGTTTATCTCTAATTGTTGTGCAATAAAGTAATCGACACCTAAAGCTAAGAAGTTTTCCCGTGAATCGATTAATTGGTCGGAACAGGCATACTCCTCGGGTGACTTCAGCTTAGTGCACTCTGGTTGACGATAATCCCCCCAGTCGGGTTCTGTGATATCTGCAGTGGACCGTCCGCCACCACCGAGTTGGTATTGTCGCCAGGTGTGGCCGCCATCAGGGCTGATCTCAACAAAACGGTGCGAAGCATTCTCTATTTGCCGGGCAGGAATCCCCCAATAGTGGCAGAGCACCTGGAAGATCGTCGCCTTGTGTCGGCAAACTCCTTGTTTCTCCCTGAGCATATTCAGCAACAGCTGTTCATCTTGTCCGGTCACATTTTTGCTGTCGGAAAATGTAGCCAGCCAATCCATCAACGCCATCAGCCGTTGCGGAACATTAATGATCTCATCGATGCCACGCAGCTGTTCATAGGCTTTGCAGCTGTTTGTTTCGGAGCAAAAAATCTGCTTTGCCAGCAGATCTGCAAGCCGTTGACTGCACAATCCCTCTTGTAATGTCAGACACTCGCCCGGTTTCAGCGGGGTAAAATAGGTTTGCCCGGGGGCAATGATAAAGTCCACCGTTACCGGTGATGGTGCGGATGCCTTACTTTTGATTAACAATTGCCCTGTCAGCTCGCTTCGGGC
>NZ_JBLYNS010000284.1:0-3190 GCF_049310205.1 Endozoicomonas sp. ALC013
TAATTGAATTGGCATATTGACCGTGATGTCTCCCATCATAGCGATCACCGAAACGATAAGATTTACTCACCAGATCATCCATTATTTCCTGTTTGATGAGCGCATTAAAATCTTGAGCAAGGTTTACTGAACGGCGCTGTAGATGTTGAGAAGGGCATGCGTCAGAAGAACGGTAAAATTTATTACGCCCCGGGTTAGTGCGTGGGGTATCATCCCTCCTGACCGTGGCATGTCTATATCGTCCACGCCGTGAAGATGTGGCATGGCCACCCGGTCGATTATAATAATTATCTGATCTTGTGTATTGACCACCGATACCAGCAGAGTTTCTATCCATAACTATATTTCATTAATTCATGAGAATATAAAAAGCAGACTGCTGTTCTGTTCAGAAGTTCATTTTGCTGGAATGTTGATCAATGTAAGCAGTGGGAGAAACTCATCTGCTCCTGATGCCAACCATCCATTATCTTCAAATCATCCGGGGCGAAATTCAGGGGCAACAGGTCTTCAGCTGGTAGAACTTTACTTGAATGTGAAAACGGTTCCTGGGTGGAAGGGAGGGGGGGGTTACTGGCTGTTTTTTCTCTTCCTCCTGGCTGGTTTGCCGGTTTGTTCTTCTAACTGTTTTTCGGCGGTCAGGTAACCGTGATCTGAGGGTTGCCTGCCTTTATCAGCAGTAACGTATGCCGCATCTGCCCACGTTCTTTTAAGTGATACAGAGCCATGCCCCTGTGGCGGGATGCCTGTCCTGGTCTTTATTTGATCAATGTACGGTTTCATTAAATCCTGATTCCAAAGCCTGTTAACCGGAATTTCAATGACCTCAAATCCTGCTTTTTGCAACAGTGCAATTTTCAGCAGAGTCGAACCCTTCCTGGTTTTGAAATCACCACCCACGTAATGAGAGGGCCCCTGAACTTCAATCACCATGTTGTGATCTGGCAGTAGCAGGTCAACCGGAGGTAATGAATTCAGACTCTTTTCTTCTTCAATTTGCAGAGATGGAATACATGATTGGAGTTGATCGCGGAAGTCGGATTGAGGTTTTGACATGATTATCTGGTAATGGGGGACGAACGGGCATGATCTCCCAAGCCAACTTGCGGCCATGGCAATAACGTATTGTTCCTCTTCATTATTGTCTGGATTGTCTGGGAATGTATTTTCCAGGCGAGTAAACAGATCATCCATGTGCTTTTCAAGCCAGTTATTTTTGTTGGCATCGGAGACCAGATACAATCTGGCACAGCATACCATTACTCCCCAGAGGGACATCAATATCGCTTGCTGAGAGAACTGAGAATTGCCACTGATTCGGTAGACAAGCGATTTAAACGTGGATGTTACCACGTTCAGCTCAATGAGTTCGCCCAGCTTCGCCATGGCCCACAGCAGGTTGGCGATATGCTGAGGAATAAATTGGTCTTTTTGTGCGTTCACGTGGGGCAACAGCGCGGCTACGGTCTCGTTGAGTTCTGGTGTCTGCTCCTGCCCGTTGCCCACCAGTTTCGCCATGGCCCATAGCAGGTTGACAATCTCCTGTGGTATTAAGTTAGCTTTCTGTGCGTTCACACGAGGCAACAGCGCGGCCACGGCCTCGTTGAGCTCTGGTGTTTGCTCCTGCCCGTTGTCCACCAGTTTCGCCATGGCCCATAGCAGGTTAACAGTCTCCTGTGGTATTAAGTTAGCTTTCTGTGCGTTCACACGAGGCAACAGCGCGGCCACGGCCTCGTTGAGCTCTGGTGTCCACTCTTGTCCGTTGTCCACCAGTTTTGCCATGGCCCACAGCAGGTTGGCGATTTCCTGTGGTTTAAAGTGAGCTTTCTGTATGTTCACGTGGGATAGCAGGGCGACCACAGGCTCTTTGAGTTCTGGTGTCCGTTCTTGCCCGTTGTCCAGCAGTTTCGCCATGGCCCACAGCAGGTTGGCGATTTCCTGTGGTTTAAAGTGAGCTTTATGTGCGTTCACGTGGGGCAACAACGCGGCCACGGTCTCTTTGAGTCCTGGTGTCCGCTCCTGCCCGTAGTCCACCAGTTTCGCCATGGCCCACAGCAGGTTGGCAATACCCTGTGGTTTAAAGTTAGCTTTCTTTGCGATCACCTGGGGCAACAGCGTGGCCACAGCCTCTTTGAGCCCTGGTGCCCGCTCCAGCCCGCTGCCCACCAGTTTCGCCATGACCCACAGCAGGTTGGCAATAGCCTGGGCATTAAATTGGTCTTTCTGTGCGTTCACGTTGGGTAACAGCGCGGCCACGGCCTCTTTGAGCCCTGGTGTCCGCTCCTGCCCGTAGTCCACCAGTTTCGCCATGGCCCACAGCAGGTTGGCAATATGCTGAGGTATAAATCGGTCTTTCAGTGCGTTCACGCAGGGCAACAGCACGATCACGGTCTCTTTGAGCCCTGCTGTTTGTTCCTGCCCGTTGCCCACCAGTTTTGCCATGGCCCACAGCAGGTTGGTAATACCCTGTGCATTAAATCGGTCTTTATGTGCGTTTACCCGGGACAACAGCGCGGCCACGGCCTCGTTGAACGCTGGTGTCTGTTCCTGCCCGTTGTCCACCAGTTTCGCCATGGCCCACAGCAGGCTGGCGATTTCCTGTGGTTTAAAGTGAGTTTTCTGTGCGTTCACGTCGGGCAATAGCCTGGCCACGGCCTCATTGAGCCCTGGTGTTCGCTCCTGCCCGTTGTCCACCAGTTTCGCCATGGCCCACAGCAGGTTGGCAATATGTTGAGGAATAAATGGGTCTTGCTGTGCGTTCATGTGGGGCAACAGTACGGCCACAGCCTCGTTGAGCCCTGATTTTCGCTCCTGCCCGCTGTCTACCAGTTTCGCCATGGCCCACAGCAGGTTGGCGACACCTTGGGCACCAATATAGCTGGTTTCAGCTTTTTGGTTGCACTTGAATATTATTGCATCAAGCAGTGTTGACAATAAGGCAGCTTGAGTAAACCTAACACGATCATTCAAGGGGCTATGAAGGGTAAAAACACCCGCTGAAGTCAATGAATGAAGTGTGGTTGTCAGGCTTCGCCAATTCCAGCTCCGCGTTGCTGTGAAATTTTGCAGAAAACGCATCAGCTGGCCTTGTTCCGCTCGATTTAACGGTCTTTTAGCAGCTAACGTGTATTTTTTAATTGAACTGGCATATTGACCGTGATCTCTCCCATCATAGCGATCACCGAAACGA
>NZ_JBLYNS010000285.1:0-3182 GCF_049310205.1 Endozoicomonas sp. ALC013
TTGATCTGAATGGTGGAGTACTCCCAGGCCAGGCTTACGACTCCACCACGCCATTCTCAACGCCTCTAACGGCAGTTCTGTAGTCATGCGACTGTTCATTGACCAGCCCACGATTTTCCTTGAATAGAGGTCCATAACCACTGCCAGATACAACCACCCCTCGCGAGTCCATAAATAAGTAATATCTGTCGTATAGACCTTATTCGCCTTCGTGACTGCAAACTCCCTGTTCAAGAGATTTTCTGCAACTGGAAACTTGTGCCTGCTATTCGTCGTCACCTTGAATTTTTTCGCATACTTCACGACCAGCCCCAACCGTTTCATCAGTGTTGTTGCCTGATGGCGACCTATGCTGTAACCCTTGCTTCGCAGTGCTTTTGCCATTCTTCGGCTGCCATATGAGCGATCAGAGTCGACAAAAATCTGCTGCGCATCAGCCTCCAGGCGGAACTGTTCAGCCCTGGAGTTCTCCTGCTGAGTCTGTTGTTTCTGCCAGCGGTAAAAGCCACTGCGCCCCACTTGCATCACTTTGCAGAGTACCTGCACCGGATAGACCACCTTCTCCTGTTGTATGAATGCAAACCTTACAACAGTTCTTTCGCGAAGAAGGCCGTCGCCTTTTTTAGGATTTCCTGCTCCATTTTCAACTGGCGATTTTCAGCTTCCAGCTCTTTTATTCGCTGTTGATCAGGCGTCAGAGCTTGCTGCCCTGCCAGGAAAAGACATTTCCTTTTTTTCATTCTGCTCACGTACCCAGCGTCTTAGGTTACCATCATGGATACCAAGACTTCTGGCCACTTCTGTAGCAGCCTGCCCCTGTTCAACTACCATAGCAATGGCTTTACGCTTAAATTCCGGAGAATAATTCTTACGCTGCTTTGTCACTTTCTACCTCGTCATCAATGGTACTATTGTGCTTAACGAGGTGTCCTAAGTCATTAAACCACTTCACTTTCATGGTCTCTTTTTTTAGCACGGATATCTGCTGCTTTTTGCTTCAGCCTTTCTTCAATCTTTTTGTAGATCTGGGTTTGAAATAATTGGCCGAAAATCTTTTCCCGATCCGCGGAATTGGCCATGAGCAGATCACGAAATTTACCCTGAGGCAGAACCATAACCGTAACCGCCAAAATAACCCACGTCCTACCCCGGTGAGATTTGATCGTGGATCATAAAGCCTCTGATTACATGGAGGCTCCGATGACCACCCCAGAAACCACTAAAGAACAATGGCTGCAACGGATCGAAGCCTGGCATGACTCCGGGCTTAGCCAAAAAGCCTGGTGCCGACAAAACGGCGTCAGACCATCACAGCTTGGTTATTGGAAAAAGAAGCTGTGGGCCGGGAACGCGCCTGCTTCATCATCAAATACCCGTACAGCCTTTGTACCTGTGTCACTGGCTCAGCGTCAGGATCAAACTGGCCAGGCATCCTCAGTCTTAACAGTCTCACTGCCTAATGGTTTGAGTGTTTCTGGTATTGACCACAATAATCTGACCCTGGCTGGACAATTGATCGGGTTACTGCAATGAATCAGCCTGTCATGCGCCCGTCGTCCACTTTGCCTGCGGTCTACCTTTACCGGGATCCCATCGATTTTCGAAAGTCCTTCAAGGGGCTGGCGGTCCTGGTCGAGCAGGAGCTTGGGCATAATCCTTTTGACGGCCATCTCTATGCCTTCACTAATCGCCACCGCAATAAAATCAAATGCCTGTTCTGGGAAGACAATGGCTTTGTACTTTATTACAAGAGCCTGGCAGACGATAAATTTCACTGGCCCAAACCCGATGACGAGCTGATAACCTTAACGCGCCAGCAGCTCAATTGGTTGCTGGATGGCTACAATCTTAATGCCATGAAACCCCATAAAAAAAGGCATTATGATAGCTGTTTTTAGTCTGAAAACTCAGACAGTTATGGTAAAATGACGGCCATGAAATCACTCATTGATACCGTCAGTCATCAGCCAAAATCCGCCTTGAGTTTACTGGTCGGAAATGCTGGAACAGCCCTGGATCTGGAGGCCTTGCTTGAGGCCATCCAGACCATCAACGGTGTCATTCTTGAAAAAGACAGCGCCCTTCTTGAAAAAGACAATGCTCTTCTTGAGAAAGACGACATTATCCAGAAAAAGTCCATCGTCATAGAAGAACAGAAAAAACGCATTGCCATTCTGGAAGAATACCTGCGTCTGGAACGTGCCCGCCTCTATGGCCACAGTTCTGAAAAGTTCAGTGGCCAGGGCGAAATCTTCAATGAAGCGGAGTTAGCCGATTGTGGTGCTGACCCGGCTGAAGAAGACGCCCTGAATGAGGAAGAACCGGAAACAGGGGAAAGCCCAAAGCCCCGCAAGAAACGCAAGGGACGTACACCGCTGTCACCGGCACTGCCGAGGGTGCAGGAACGTATTGAGCTGCCCCCGGAAGAGAAGCAGGGTGCTATTGAGACCTTCTTCACCAAAGTCCGGGAAGAGCTGGATATCATTCCAGCCCGGGTTCAGGTGAAAGAGATTCTGCAAGAGAAAGCGGTATTTCTTGAGAAAGCTGAGCCGGGAGAGGCATCGCAGGAAAAACGCGTTATCAAGGCGGCGGAGCTACCCAAACATCCCATTCCCAAATCCGCAGTGACCGTCAGCATGCTGGCCTGGATCATCATTGCCAAATATTGCGACGCCTGGCCGGCCGCACCCTGCCATTGTACCGGCAGGAAAAAATACTGGCACGCTATGGCGGCTCCATTACCCGGACGACCATGGCCAACTGGCTGATCCGGTTGTCCCTGCAACTGCAGCCCCTGATCAACCTGATGGCAGACCATCAGCGGGCCGGGCACATCATGAATGCTGATGAAACCCGGATCCAGGTACTCAAGGAACTCAGTAAGGCCATCCACTCGGATAAGTACATGTGGGTGACCCTGGGTGGCCCACCGGGGCAACCGGCGGTGTTGTTCCATTACGATCCTTCCCGGGGCAAGGAGGTTCCCCTGCGCCTGTTCGAAGGGTTCAGAGGTTACCTGCAAACTGACGGCTATGCCAGTTACAGTGCTGTGTGCAAGCAAGAAGGCATTACCCAGGTTGGCTGTTTTGACCATGTGCGCCGCAAGTTCACCGATGCCAAAAAAGGCGAAGCCAAACCGGGCAAAAAGGTGAACAACAGCAAAGTCAGCAAGGCTGATGTTG
>NZ_JBLYNS010000286.1:0-3178 GCF_049310205.1 Endozoicomonas sp. ALC013
AGCAGGCAATAACAGGGTTTCCAGGTTGGCAGCCAATTCCGGGTTGCGCTCCAGACCATAAAGGGTCATTGGCGTTCCATTGACCAGGTCATCCAACAATCGAGTGTTGGTCAGGGAAAAGGTGAAACGATTCTGGCTGGTGAGGTTAATCGGTTGCAGGGATTCCAGGGTATCCCCGGGGTTGATCTCATAGGTGGCAGTGGCGGCTTCCGAGCTTGGCCGGTGGTCAGCACTTGCCGCAAGCAACTGGTCGGTTGGCAAATTGGTAAACAACCATGGCCTTTTACTCTCCGGCAACTGCTCCAGTCGGCACAGTAACCATAACCACTGTTTGTCATCCAGCTCGCCAGTAAGTACCAGCTGTCTGCAACCTTGCAACAGGTTGGCAAAGATATCCGTTTGCACAACGACAGTACCCTCTATCATCACATGGCCCTTGAGATGCTCGATTGAGCTGCCGTTAATCACCACAAATGGGTTTTGGGGTTGGAATAATGTGCTGTCGCTGATCGTCTGCTCTTTACAGGCGCTGAGTTGGCTGGCACAGACACGGGCTACGGACAGGGATATCTGCTCAGGCAGCTGGACCCATTGCTTGTTGGCGGTAAATCCGCCAACCCGTATGGCCGTTGCCAGGGCTGCTTGGAAGCCAGTGTCGTCCCAGGGTGCGTTGTTAAACACCAGGTGGGTATTCTCTTTCAGGTTGGCCAGGGCGCCTTCAGCAAAAACCAGCCGACCCCGATCATTGAGAGTAATGCCACCAAACAGTTGATGGTACCAGTTGTCGGTGGTGGCAAAGTCGATGGTGACGCGGAGGGCATTGGCCGGGATGTCTTCCGTGGTTTTTTGGGCCAGCAAGGTTTCATCGGTCACCGAATCAGCAATATGGCAGTCGGCTTCTGATACGGCCTTTTCCGGCATTTGCCTCAATCTGCGCCAGAGGTCGGGGTTGGCGGGCTTACTTCCGTCCAGCATCCCGTGGTTGACCAGAAATACCCGCCGGATCTGGTCGCCCAGTGGTTTATTGTTACATTTGGGTCCCACCTGAAGAAGGTCATTAAAGCTGGCGATATCACCGGGTGTCATGGAGGTCAGGTCAAACACCAGGGTCATCGGCTCATCTGTAAACAGTCGGCCTTCTGCTTTTTGTAATTGGCCGCCCTCTAGCCAGGTTTGTTGCATCAGGCCCTGTTTTTCCAGATCAGCCAGTGCGCGAATGCAATACGTTGCAGGCTGTTCATGGCGTAATTGATCAATAATTCGCTGTTGGGTTAACGGAGTATTGGCAAAATAGAACTCACCGGTGCTCAGGCTCTGATGGGGCGCTTCCTGATTCGTTGAGCGGGCGGTGGAGTGATCGCTTTGCAAGTGAGAGGTAACTTGACAGGCGGCTGTCGTCCTTTGTCCTAAATCAGGCGTTGGGACTTTTTGAAGTTCTATTAATCTTGATCGCTTTGCTGAAGATTGCTGAAGATTTGTCTGTCCATCGGAAAAATCCGATATTTTCCTTATGTTTCCCACCTGATGTGGTAAGGAGTGGTTTACTGTTTGACTTGGCAAGGAGTGATAATTGATAACTTCATTGGTTGTTTTGTCCATTTGATCATCCGTGCCTGATTTATGAATGCCGGTGTCATGAGATTAAGGACAACAAAATAATAAGAACGTTCCTTCCACTGCAAACGCATGAACATTTATCGAGCAGTCATTGTTGAGCGGTTAGCTAATGTTTCCTTCTCCCTGTTTTCCTAATCTGCAATCAATGCAAGAAACTCATCTAAAAGGACCAGCAAATCATCCGTTTGAAGAACGACAGCGGAAGGTTGATTAAAACAGTATTTTATACATTGCTGAGGTAATTTTAATCGGGCCATGGGCTCAACTTTGTGGTCGTCAAGCGTAAGGCAAATATCAAGGTATGGCTGCACTGTCTTAGAATAGCTACTATACCAGTAATTCAACCAAATGGGAGAAGTGGTATCATTCATGTGATGTGCTGCCAGCCAATAAAAGAATATTTTTTTTATTATTTCGTCTAACACTAAATTCTTTTCACTCTTGGATATTTTGATAATTTCTGACCTTATTCCGGAATTTATTATTTCAGCAATCTTGTCGTCTAGCTCTTGGTTTGGTAAAGAAGTACAATCGAAGATAATGGGTTTGTAGCTTGTAGTTTTTGATACGTTCAGGAAAGCAGCCTCTCCGGACATAAGCTTTTCAGGGATGATAATGCTATTGCCCACAGGCTGGTGGTGGAGTTGATGATGGATGTGATGCTGTGATAGTCGCTCCAAAAGTGAGTGGCTCATGGTCATCGTTTTGATAAAGTTTATGCAGTGCTTTGATAATCGTACTTCGTAAATTTTTTGTTTATCAGCATCAATGTCAATTTTCTCGGGTCTTAGAGGATAAGACATAAGCATTAACTTTACCTGGTCTTTTAACTGACAGGAGTCACAGGACTCAGAGAACGTCTGTAAGATGGCCAATAATACATATTTCAGAAATTCAGGCACTGATCGGTAAAGATCACATAGCCAGTTCAAATAGTGAACATCAGGCTTTTGTGCATGTATCAGGCGATATAATATCTTTATATTTAAGTCCATGAAATTACTTATCGTATTGCTATTGCCTCTGTCATCTGACATAAGCCAAGCGCTTTTTTCTATGATACTTTTCCATTTATTTATGTTGTTACCAAACCGGTAAAACATTTGTGGCGATAAAAGTACCCCCCAATTTCTCTGCAAATCTTTGTCAAGGCTGGAGTCTAAAGGTTCTCTGTGGAGTACAGAGTAAAAATCTTCAAGTGTGTGCATAACCTCAGTCACAGCTGATTCGTTTTTGTTTAACAGTAATTGGTTTGCAAGACAATCAAGATTCTCCTCAATTAAATCATAGAGGTTTCGCGATGAATCGATAAACTGGTCGAAATAGGCATACCCCCTGGGTGGCTTCAGCTCAGAACTGCCTGGTCGATGATAATCCCCCCAGTCGGGTTCTGTGATACCTTCAATGGCCTGTCCGCCACCACCGAGTTGGTATTGTCGCCAGGTGCGGCCGCCATCGGGGCTGATTTCGACAAAACTGTGCCCGACATTCCTTACTTGCCGGGCAGGAATACCCCAATAGTGGCAGAGCACCTGGAAAATCGTCGCCTTGTGTCGGCAGG
>NZ_JBLYNS010000287.1:0-3171 GCF_049310205.1 Endozoicomonas sp. ALC013
GGCAAGCCGATTACCCGGATGTCTCTCCAGCTGGTCCGGGATGCCAGCAACCGACTGGCAGACAACCTGGCCCTGGAACGGGGATTGCACCATCTGAACACATGGATCAATTACCTTCAGGGCCACCTGAGCGCCAGTTACCGGGACTGGCGCAGCGACCTGGCCAGCCTGGCCGATGAGTGTGACCAATGGGCGCAGCAGTTAATCCGGGATAATGGGCGATGGAACCGATCTCATCACAACGCCATCGACAAGGCCATAAAAGACCTGCAAGCCAATGTCGCCATCTGCCGGGAGTCTTTAGAAGCAGACAGGCCGTCTATTGGCAAGAATTCCCTGAACTTAATCCAACTGCCTGAACCCACCTTTCCAGCACGGGTCTGTTCGCGGGCCGCTGAAAATAGTGAAGCAAAAGTACAATTGGCTGAATTCAGTCACGGTTTCGCCAGGCAAACAGGTCAGAGCGCCAGTTATTTTAACAAGACTCAGCTTGATTATGTCGGCCTGCGTGCCTCACCTGTGCGAGTGGCTGAACTGAAACCGGTCAGTCAGGAGGGGCATATTGAGTTTATACCCGAGTGGTTGCCTAAGGCCCGAGCCCTGCAAAATAGCCTGACGCTGACCTTGCCCGGACACGGTAAAAAAGTGGTTGAAGCGCTGTTCAGTGAGTTGGCAGGGCTGGGCATTCATTGTCAGCGACCGGATGCCAGCGACCTGGAGGAACGGTGGCTGGACGCCCTGGCCAACTATCATGGTTCCCTTGGTGATATGAACCGTGCCGTGGCAGCAGATACTAACGCGGATGCTTCGGTAATCGCCAGAAAAAAAGCGTTTCTTGAAGAGCTGCTAAAACAGCCCCTTAAATTTGAGGAGCAGCTTCGTTTTCGTGCAGGACGACTGATATATTTCCTTCCGGGGCTGCCACATGGCATTGCCGAAAACCCTGCCCGGTTGTTCTGTCCCGGTCACAATGTCAGTTTTCTTGGCAACACGGACAGTAATAAGACTCTCACGGCCAGCCTGGCAAATGATGGCACTCTTTGTTCCTTTGAGCGACGGACGGACATTGGCCTGGAGCCCACTACGAAGGATATGAATCGTCAGGTTAATGTTGACGCCCGTGATGTGTTTGCCCGTATCCAGCCTGTCGAGCATAAAATCGGGCGTAGTACTTATGGGGGGCTATTGTCCGCGCTGATCAAATCTGAGGCGCTCGGCCGTCTTGATCTCTGTGCGATTGAACATCATTTTGATTATCACAGTTTCCACCTCGGTTTGGAGGCCTTTCGACGTAATATTAAAATAATTCTGCGCTCGCATGATGACTATCAGAAATTGATGCAAGCCCCATATCACGAGATCTTCTTTGCCTACCCTTTGTCATTGTTTGATGAACTGAAAACGCTGCATGTCAGCTCTCCAGAAGACCGGCTAAATTTGTTGCATGCCCTCAAGCGACGCTACAGCCACTGGCCTGACGGACGCCCGCTGGAAGCGCTTTTTCAGTATTCCCCGTCAACCCGTTACTATGAGTTAACTGCTCTATTCAGCAGGATCCCCGGAAACATCAAAATGCTCATCAAGGCCTGTGGCGAAGAAAGTTTAGAGTTGCTGCTTCAACAAAATCCAGAGCTGCTGGAAGGAAAACTGCAGTCGTTGGATGGTTTGAAAATACAGGCTGAGAGATTGGGCCCAGGGCTTGTAGGGTTGGATTTCAGAGGCTGCTCAATGAATGATACCCAACTTAAAAGAACTCAATTCATGCACTGTCAATTCACTATGGAGCAGTTAAACGACGCAAGTCTTGAAGAGGTTTATTTTAAAGGCTGCTCTTTTGAAGGTGAATGCTTTTCATTATCAGTGTTAAAAAGCGCAACATTTACTCCTGCTGAATTAATAAATAGTCAGCCGGTAACAGACAGTATACCCAAGCTATCCCAGGCTATATCGCAATCATGTATCAACAGTCAGGGGCAGTTCAATCTGGAACTATGGCTGGAGGTGATGGAAAAAAGTCATTACTTGCGTCGTCTCGTGGTGGCGGAAGCTTTTTTTCAGAGGCGCGTCAAGGGCAGGACACCTATGGATGAAACAACCAAAAAAATCCTCGTTGAACAGATTGACAATGTCATCAACAAGCATCCGGAAAGACTTCAATTTATTGTTGAAGAAGTTTTTCGTATAAGGATGGGTAATATTGAAACTATATCGAATTTTATCAAAAAGAACCCGAAATTCCATGAACGTAAAATTGTAAATGTCAGGAATTTTTACTTTGACTTCAGAACCACCTTCCTTAGAGAAGTACGTGATGAAAATCAAAAGCGCTTTAGCTATGAAACATCGTCATTTCTGACCGATTTGTCAGATTTAGTTGACCCTGAAAAAGATGTGTGTAGCCATGCACCCAAAGAAGAGGTTCTGGCTTTAATTGTAAACATTATAGAATTTGTCATGTTTCCTCTTGAACACGAATACATAGAATTTGGCATCAACACAAACGATGGGGGAGAGCAGAAATCCGAAAAAAGTTTCAGGAGCACAGAAAATAATAAAATGTTGTGTTTTGAATTAGATCATGAAGGTCAAAACATGATAGATAGTTTTAAGGCTAACATTTGTGATAGACATACCCTGGGAAAATACAGAAATCACTTTATAAAAATATGGGAGAGTTGCTCAGATGTGCGTCGATTAGAAATAGCCAAATGCTGCCTGAAGCACAAAATTATAGCTGTTAGCCCTATTACCACAGTGGAATTCATGAAACTATTGATCATTAATCAACAAGGAAAACATTGGCTGGATGACTTTTCAGCGAATATGGACAAACATAAAAAGAATGAATATGAGTGCAATTTATCAATGAAGAAATACTTTCGGAATATCAATGATTATGACAGCACAAAAATAGATGAATCATTAAAGGCTTTTGAGCAATGGATAAAGTCAGAGGCACCCGATTTCACCAGAGCGCAGTCCGGGATTCAAAAAAATCATGACTCATACCTTTGAGCGAAAAGTTACCGAGAAAAACTTTTCCACCAAGAAGCAGCAATTATGCCTCATCACGAAACTTTCATTTGAATTAGTGGTCAAAACTGACAGAGTTCCACCTTGCACCAGGAAATACTCATGAGTGTTGGAAACGCTTTGAACATAACCCCTTGT
>NZ_JBLYNS010000288.1:0-3144 GCF_049310205.1 Endozoicomonas sp. ALC013
AACCGCAGTCTGCTTTTTATATTCTCATGAATTAATGAAATATAATTATGGATGGAAGATCTGCTGGTATCAGTGGTAAATACACAAGATCAGTTAATAATTACAACCAACCGAATAACCATGCTCCCTCTTCAGGGCGTGGACGATATAGGCATGCCACAGTCAAACAATGGGATAATCCCACCCGCACTGTGCCGGGTCGCAATGAATTTTACCATTCTTCTGGCACACGCTCTTCTCAACATCTACAGTGCCATTCAGTAAACCCTGCTCAAGATTTTAATGCCCTCATCACACAGGAAATAATGGATGATCTGTTGAGTAAATCGGATCATTTCGGTCATCGCTATAATGGAAAAAATCACAGCCAATTTGCCTGTTCAATTAAAGAATACACGTCAGCTGCTAAAAGACCGTTAAACCGGGCGGAACAAAGCCAGCTGATACGTATGCTGCAAAACTTTACCCCAACACGGAGCTGGAATTGGCGAAGCCTGACGACAACACTTCATTCATTAACTTCAGCGGGTGTTTTTACCCCTCATTCCCCCATGGATGAGCGTGTTAAGCTTACTCAAGCTCACTTATTGTCAACGCTACTGGATGCAATAATATTTAACTGCAGCCAAAAACCTCAAGCCAGGAATATTGATGCCCGGGGTATCGCCAACCTGCTTTGGGCCATGGCGAAACTGGTGGACAACGGGCAGAAGCAGACACCAGAGTTCAACGAGGCCGTTGTCGCGCTGTTGCCCCACGTGAACGCAAAGAAAGACCAATTTAAGGCCCAGGGCATTGCCAACCTGCTGTGGGCCATGGCGAAACTGGTGGACAACGGGCTGGAGCAGACAGCAGAGTTCAAAGAGGCCATGGCCGCCCTGTTGACCCACGTGAACATACAGAAAGACCAATTCAATGCCCAGGGTATCGCCAACCTGCTGTGGGCCATGACGAAACTGGTGGACAACGGGGAGTGGACACCGGAGCTCAAAGAAGCTGTGGCCGCGCTGCTCCCCCATGTGAACGCACAGATAGATCAATTTAATACCCAGCATATTGTCAACCTGCTGTGGGCAATCGCGAAACTGTCGGACAACGGGCAGAAGCGGACACCAGAGCTCAACGAGGCCTTAGCCGCGCTGTTGCACCATGTGAGCGCACAGAAAGATCAACTTAATACCCAGAATATTGCCAACCTGCTGTGGGCCATCGCGAAACTGTCGGACAACAGGCAGAAGCGGATACCAGAGCTCAACCAGGCCGTAGCCACGCTGCTACCCCACGTAAACGTACAAAAAGATAACTTTAAACCACAGGGTATCGCCAACCTGCTGTGGGCCCTGGCAAAACTGGTGGACAACGGCCAGGAGCGGACACCAGGGTTCAACGAGGCCGTGGCTGCGCTGTTGCCCAATGTGAACGCACAGAAAAACCAGTTTATTCCTCAGCATATCGCCAACCTGCTGTGGGCCATGGCGAAACTGGTGGGCAACGGGCAGAAGCAGACACCAGGGCTCAACGAAGCCCTGGTCGCGCTGTTGCCCCGGGTGAACGCACAGAAAACCCAATTTCATGCCCAGGTTATCGCCAACCTGCTGTGGGCCATGGCGAAACTGGTGGACAACGGGCAGGAGCGAACACCAGCACTCAACGAGGTCGTGGCCACGCTATTGCCCCAAGTGGTCGCACAGAAAGCTCACTTTAAACCACAGGAAATCACCAACCTGCTGTGGGCCATAGCGAAACTGGTGGACAACGGGCAGGAGCAGACACCAGAGCTCAACGAGGCCATGGCCGCGTTGTTGCCCCACGTGAGCGCACAGAAAGCCAGCTTTACACCACAGGGTATTGCCAATCTGCTGTGGGCCATGGCGAAACTGGTGGACAACGGACAGGAGTCGACATCAGAACTCAACGAGGCCGTGACCGCACTGTTGCCCCACGTGAATGCACAGAGAGCTACCTTTAAACCACAAGGTATCGCCAACCTGCTGTGGGCCATGGCGAAACTGGTGGACAACGGGCAGGAGTCGACACCAGAACTCAACGAGGCCGTGACCGCACTGTTGCCCCACGTGAATGCTCAGAGAGCTACCTTTAAACCACAAGAGATCGCCAACATGCTATGGGCCATGGCGAAACTGGTGGACAACGGGCAGGAGCAGACACCAGCGCTTAACAAGGCCGTGGTCGCACTGTTGCCCCGCGTGAAAATACAGAAATACCAATTTATTCCTCAGCACATCGTTAACCTGCTGTGGGCCATGGCGAAACTGGTGGATAACGGGCAGGAGTGGACACCAGAGTTCAAAGCGACTGTGGCAGCGCTGTTACCCCACGTGAGCGCACGGAAAGCTGACTTTACACCACAGGGTATCGCCAACCTGCTGTGGGCCATGGCGAAACTGGGTGAACTCGTTGAGCTGAATGTGGTTACCTCTGCATTCGAATCGCTTGTCTACCGAATCAGTGAAACCCCTCAGCTCTCCAGGCAAGATATATCGATGTCTCTCTGGGGCGTAATGGTATGCTGTGCCAGGTTGTCTCTAGACTCCAAAGCCAATAAAAATAACGTGCTTGAAAAGCACATGGATATCCTGTTGACTCGCCTGGAAAATACATCACCGGATAATGAAGAGGATCAAACCACCATTGCCATGGCCGCCAGTTGGCTTGGCAGAGCGTGTCCGTTCAACCCCCATTACCAGACAATCGTTTCAAAACGCCAATCCGACTTCCGTAATCAACTCCAATCATGTATGCCCTCTTTGAAGATTGAAGAAGAAAAGAGTTTGCACTCATTGCCTCCGGTTGACCTGCTACTGCCAGATCACAATATGGTGATTGAAGTTCAGGGACCGTCTCATTACGTGGGTGGTGATTTCAACACCAGGAATGGTTCGACTCTGCTGAAAATCGCACTGCTGCAGAAATCAGGATTTGAGGTCATTGAAATCCCGGTTAACAGGCTTTGGAACCTGGATGTAATGAAACCATTTATTGACCAAATAAAAAAGAGAGCAAACAGCCAGTAATCGCCTCCCTGCCATCGTGACTCAGGAACCATTTTCACAATTCAGAGTAGATGTTCTCCTCCAACCACTTGCGTTTATAAACCGTTCAACAAAATGAACTTCTGAACAG
>NZ_JBLYNS010000289.1:0-3142 GCF_049310205.1 Endozoicomonas sp. ALC013
CCGGGCGGAACAAAGCCAGCTGATACGTATGCTGCAAAATTTTACCCCAACACGGAGCTGGAACTGGCGAAGCCTGACGACAACACTTCATTCATTTACTTCAGCGGGTGTTTTTGCCTTTCATAAACCCATGGATGAGCGTGTTAAGCTTACTCAAGCTCACTTATTGTCA
The DNA here is from genome assembly GCF_049310205.1 of Endozoicomonas sp. ALC013. Classification (NCBI taxonomy): domain Bacteria; kingdom Pseudomonadati; phylum Pseudomonadota; class Gammaproteobacteria; order Oceanospirillales; family Endozoicomonadaceae; genus Endozoicomonas; species Endozoicomonas sp. ALC013. The sequence goes on from NZ_JBLYNS010000289.1 coordinate 173, forward strand.
ACGCTACTTGATGCAATAATATTTAACTGCAACCAAAAACCTGAAGCCCGGGGTATCGCCAACCTGCTGTGGGCCATGGCGAAACTGGTGGACAACGGGCAAGAATTGACACCTGCGTTCAACGAGGCAGTGGCTGCACTTTTGCACCACTTGAACGCACAGAAAGACCAATTTAATGCCCGGGATACCGCCAACCTGCTGTGGGCCATAGCGAAACTGGTGGACAAAGGGCTGGAGCGGACACCAGGGTTCAAAGAGGCCGTGGCCGCGCTGTTGCTCCTCGTGAACGCTCAGAAAGACCAATTTATTCCTCAGAGTATCACCAACCTGCTGTGGGCCATGGCAAAACTGGTGGACAACGGGCAGGAGCAGACACCAGAACTCAACGAGGCCGTGGCCGCCCTGTTGCCCCTCGTGAACGTACAGAAAAACCAACTTAATGCCCATGGCATTGCCAACCTGCTGTGGGCCATGGCGAAACTGGTGGACAAAGGGCTGGAGCGGACACCAGGGCTGAAAGAGGCTGTGGCCGCCCTGCTGCCCCTTCTGAACGCACAGAAAAACCGACTTAGTGCCCAGGGCATTGCCAACCTGCTTTGGGCTATGGCGAAACTGATGGACAACGGGCTGGAGCGGACACCAGGGTTCAAAGAGGCCCTGGCCGCCCTGTTGCTCCTCGTGAACGCACAGAAAGACCAATTTATTCCTCAGGGTACCGCCAACCTGCTGTGGGCCATGGCAAAACTGGTGGACAACGGGCAGGAGCAGACACCAGAACTCAAAGAGGCTGTGGCCGCGTTATTGCCCAACGTGAACACTCAGAAAGCTAACTTTAACCCACAGGAAATCGCCAACCTGCTGTGGGCCATAGCGAAACTGGTGGACAACGGGCAGGAGCACACACCAGGGTTCAAAGAGGCCGTTGCCGCGCTGTTGCCCCACGTGAACGCACAGAAAGACCAGTTTAATGACCAGGGTATTGCCAACCTGCTATGGGCCATAGCGAAACTGGTGGACAACGGGCAGGAGCAGACACCAGAACTCAACGAAGCGGTGGCCGTGCTGTTGCCCCACGTAAACGCTCAAAAAGCCCCATTTATTCCTCAGCATATCGCCAATCTGCTGTGGGCCATGGCGAAACTGGTGGACAACGGGCAGGAGCGAACACCTGAACTCAACGAGGCCGTGGCCACGCTGTTGCCCCACGTAAAGGCACATAAAGACCAATTTACTCCTCAGCATATCGCCAACTTGCTGTGGGCCATGGCGAAACTGTTGGATAACGGAGAGTGGACACCAGAGTTCAAAGAGGCAGTGGCCGCGCTGTTGCTCCTTGTGAGCGCACAGAAAAACCAATTTACTGCCCAGGGTATCGCCAACTTGCTGTGGGCCATGGCGAAACTGGTGGACGGGCAAGAGCTGACACCAGCGCTAAAAGCGGCCGTGGCCGCGCTGTTGCCCCATATAAACGTACAGAAAGCTAACTTTAAACCACAGGAAATCACCAACTTGCTGTGGGCCATGGCGAAACTGGTGGACAACGGGCAGGAGCAGGCAACAGGTATCATGGAAGCCGTAGTCGCCCTGTTGCCCCACGTAAACGCACAGAAAGACCAATTTATTCCCCAGCATATCGCCAACCTGCTGTGGGCCATGGCGAAACTGGTGGACAACGGACTGGAGCAGACACCAGCGCTCAAAAAGGCCGTGTTTGCCCTGTTGCCTCTCGTGAACGCACAGAAAGACCAATTTAATGCCCAGGCTATCGCCAACCTGCTGTGGGCCATGGCGAAACTGGTGGACAACGGACTGGGGCAGACACCAGAGCTCAAAAAGACCGTCTCCGCGCTGTTGCCCCAAGTGAACGCACAGAAAGCTAACTTTAAACCACAGGAAATCGCCAACCTGTTGTGGACCATGGCGAAACTGGTGGACGACGTGCATGACCGGACACCGGAGCTTAATGAGGCCGTCACCGCCCTGTTGTCCCACGTGAACGCACAGAAAGACCAATTTATTCCCCAGCATATCGCCAACCTGCTGTGGGCCATGGCGAAACTGGGTGAACTCGTTGAGCTGAATGTGGTTACCTCTACATTCGAATCGCTTGTCCACAAAATCAGTGAAAAACCTCAGCTCTCCAGGCAAGATATATCGATGTCTCTCTGGGGAGTCATGGTATGCTGTGCCAGGTTGTATCTGGTCTCCAATGCCAATAAAAATAACGTGCTTGAAAAGCACATGGATGACCTGTTGACTCGCCTGGAAAATACATCACCGGATAAAGAGGATCAAACTACCATTGCCATGGCCGCCAGTTGGCTTGGCAGACCGTGTCCTTTCGCCCCCCATTACCAGACGATGACTTCAAAAACTCAAACTGTCGTCCGCAATCAACTCCAATCATGCATGCCCTCCTTGAAGATTGAAAAAGAAAAGAGTCTGAACTCATTACCTCCAGTTGACCTGTCACTGCCAGATCACAACATGGTGATTGAAATTCAGGGACCGTTTCATTACGTGAGTAACGATTTCAAAACCCGGAATGGTTCGACTCTACTGAAAATTGCACTGCTGCAAAAATCAGGATTTGAGGTTATTGAAATCCCGATTAACACGCTTTGGAGCCCGGACTCAATAAAACGATGTATTGATCAAATAAAGACCATAATCAACACCCAACCGAAGGGGCATGGCTCTGAATCATTTAACAATCCAGAGTAATTGTTCTTCTCCAACCATCGGCGTTTATAGACAGTTCAGAAAAATGAACTTCTGAACAGAACAGCAGTCTGCTTTTTATATTTTCATGAATTAATGAAATATACTTATGGACAGAAGTTCTGCTGGTATCAGTGGTAAATACGCAAGATCAGATAATTATTATAACCGACCGGGTGGCCATGCCGCTTCTTCAGGGCGTGGACGATATAGACATGCCACGATCAGGCAGTGGGATCATCCCCCCCG
>NZ_JBLYNS010000290.1:0-3127 GCF_049310205.1 Endozoicomonas sp. ALC013
TCATACGCTGCTGAGTGCAGGAACTCTCTGCCTGTTCATTCGTTCTCTGATTCCCTGACAACCATGTGATACCGAGTTGACCGCAGCGCTAGCCAGTTCTTTACCACGAGTCAGGGGTTTCTTCGCCAGCTCCTTACCACGCAACCCGTGCCGGTAACCGTTAATCCATTGATAGGTTGAATAGCCGACAATCGCCAATCCGCCCGCTGCCACAAGTGTACCTGTGGTAATGAGCGCTGTAGCGGCTGTTGATGCTGTAGCGGCTGTTGATGCTGTAGCCGCTGTTGATACTCTAGCGTCTGTTGACACTATGGCGGCTGCTGACGCCGCCGCGGTTGACTCTGTCGCGGCAGTTGACGCCGAAGCGGTTGTTGACACTGTAGCGGCATTTACCGGGCAAACATCACCGTACGAAAAATCCAACGCATCCAGAAATTCAGTTCCCGAAGCGCAATTGGCTGTTAACACACGAGGGTCAGCTTTTTGGCAAAGAAGCTGCTCATTGGATTCAGGTCCAAAAGCGCAATTGGCTGTTAACACGCGTGGGTCAGCTTTTTGGCAAAGAAGCTGCTCATTGGATTCAGGTCCAAAATTCTTTTTCATGATGACATAGCTATTCACCGCCGTGGTGTTGGTAACCTTTCCTCCATCACGAACCTCCCCTCCTTCGATGCCGGCGTATGCATATTTACCCGAGGTTTCGACCGTGCTGTTCACCGCCGTGGTGTTGGCAACCGTTCCTCCATTGGAAACCAGCCCTCCCCCGATGCCGGCGTATGCATATTTACCCGAGGTTTCGACCTTGCTGCCCGCCGCCGTGGTGCTGCCAACCTTTCCTCCATTATGAACCAGGCCCACCCCGATGCCGGCGCATGCAACTTCACCCGAGGTTTCGACCGTGCTGTTCACCACCGTGGTGTTGGCGACCGTTGCTCCATTGGTAACCTGCCCTACCCCAATGCCTGCGTGTGCATATTTACCCGAGGTTTCGACCGTGCTGTCCACCGTCGTGGTGCAGGCAACCGTTCCTTGATCGTAAACCGCTCCCCCCCCGATGCCTGCGCATGCACGTTCACCCGAGGTTTCGGCCCTGCTGTTCACCGCCGTGGTGTTGGCAACCTTTCCTCCATCGGTAACCTGCCCTACCCCAATGCCGACGTGTGCATTTTTACCCGAGGTTTCGACCGTGCTGTCCACCGCCGTGGTGCAGGCAACCGTTCCTTGATCGAAAACCGCCCCTCCCCCGATGCTTGCGAATGCACCTTCACCCAAGGTTTCGACCGTGCTGTTCACCGCCGTGGTGTTGGCAACCGATCCTCCATAGGTAACCTGCCCTCCCCCGATGCAGGCGTATGCACCTACACCCGAGGTTTTGACCTTGCTGTTCACCGCCGTGGTGCAGGCAACCGTTCCGTTTTTAACAACCCCCCCCCCGATGCAGGCGTATGCATAATTACCCGAGGTTTCGACCGTGCCGTTCACCGCCGTGGTGTTGGCAACCTTTCCTTTGAAAATCATCCCCCCCCCGATGCCGGCGTGTGCATCTTTACCCGAGGTTTCGACCGTGCTGTTCACCGCCGTGGTGTTGGCAACCGTTCCTTTGACAATCACCCCCCCCCCGATGCCGGCGTATGCACGTTCACCCTTGTTGGTTTTGACCGTGCTGTTCACCGCAGTGGTGTTGGCAACCATTCCAGAAACCCACCCCCCTCCGATGCCGACGTATGCACGTTCACCCGAGGTTTCTACCCTGCTGTCCACCGCCGTGGTGTTGGCAACCATTCCTCCATCGTGAACCAGCCCCCCCCCGATGCCGGCGTATGCACGTTCACCCGAGGTTTCGACCGTGCTGTCCACCGCCGTGATGTTGGCAACCGTTCCTTTAATCTCCCCTCCCCCAATGCCCGCGTAAGCTTTGTCACCCCAGGTGGAAATACGAGCATTTTCGGCCCGGACACCAATGACTGTGCCATTAATATCAACAACACAGGCTGCTACCCCAGTCACCTTCGTGGAATTTATTATATTGGCACCAGTCAAGTGAAGGTCACTGATGCTGCCTTTCAGAGTGTCAACAAGACAGTCAGGCAGGTCGCTGATAGTACGGCACTGCCCATCGTACTGCCCGGTGAATGGATCGGTATCACTGCCAATGGATTGATAGTCTTGAGTGACAACAATATCCGCCGTCTGTTGGTATGTACCGTTCAGTGGATAGCTGTCATTTCGGCCAATCATGCCCAGGGTTTTTGCATCATAAATCTTTATGGGTATTGAACCATTGGCACTGGCATTCGAATTGGCATACTGAAAAGAGCTGGCCAGTGTGCCAAGTGCAAGCAGTCCTCTGGATCCCTGACTCCCTTGATAGCGGGCCGTGGATGGCTGTTGAAGGGGTACGTCTTTCGAGCCGGGTTCTTTTTCCTGAGCCTCTTCCCCGGTTGCTTTTGATGTCTGTGGTAATTCCGGTTTGACATCCGGACCGGGCACACAGCTACCGAACCAGGCATCGGCAATATCTTTCGCTATGAAAAGGATGGGACTCAACGGCACGATAGTTGCCGTGGCCAGTCGCCCAATACCTTCCAGTGCTTTATCGGGATTAATACTGAAGTGAGGATCTTCCATCGGAATCAATGATTTCACAAATGCTTTAGCAACAGCAACGCCATGGCCGAGCCAGGAATGTTCGACGCCATTCCCTGAACGTTGGGAAGCGCTGTCATAAATTGGTTGCTGAATGGACTGCTGAATAGGTTGCTGAATCATAAACAGGCCTCGATGATGTTGCATAAAAGTACATTGGAAATATGTACAAAAAATACTTGGCATCATTGATCCATCCAGTGATGGAAAAGTTCCCGGGTTATGTTTTTTTCTTAATGCAAAAAACTGACTTCACGTGGCCTAACCATCCGCTTCCCGCACTCTCCGGATGAGAAAGTCCATATCCAGAGCGTTGCCAGGTTCTGGGATCTGCTGGTGGCTACCCTGAAAGCGGTTCCGGAAGCGTAATACGATGGTTGCCCTATGTTTGTGACAGCGCCTAAGCGGAACAGATTGATGAACTCTGTAGAGGGAAAACAGGAAGAATCAGCAGCAACCTGATCGTTCTGACATTCTGGTG
>NZ_JBLYNS010000291.1:0-3121 GCF_049310205.1 Endozoicomonas sp. ALC013
AACCGCAGTCTGCTTTTTATATTCTCATGAATTAATGAAATATAATTATGGATAGAAGATCTGCCGGTATCAGTGGTAAATACACAATATCTGGTAATAATTACAACCAACCGAATAGCCATGCCCCTTCTTCAGGGCGTGGACGATATAGGCATGCCACAGTCAGACCATGGGATCATCCCCCCCGAACTGTGCCGGGTCGCAATGAATTTTACCATTCTTCTGGCACACGCTCTTCTCAACATCTACAGTGCCGTTCAGTAAATCCTGCTGAAGATTTTAATGCCCTCATCACACAGGAAATAATGGATGATCTGTTGAGTAAATCGGATTATTTCGGTCATCGCTATAATGGAAAAAATCACAGTCAATTTGCCAGTTCAATTAAAGAATACACGTCAGCTGCTAAAAGACCGTTAAACCGGGCAGAACAAAGCCAGCTGATACGTATGCTGCAAAACTTTACCCCAACACGGAGCTGGAATTGGCGAAACCTGACGACAACACTTCATTCATTGACTTCAGCAGGTGTTTTTACCCCTCATTACCCCATGGATGAGCGTGTCAAGCTTACTCAAGCTCACTTATTGTCAACGCTACTGGATACAATAAGATTTAACTGCTGTCAAAAACCTCAAGCCAGGAATATCGATGCCCGGGGTATCGCCAACCTGCTTTGGGCCATGGCGAAACTGGTGGACAAAGGGCAGAAGCAGACACCGGAGTTTAACAAGGCCGTTGTCGCGCTGTTGCCCCACGTGAGCGCAATGAAAGACCAATTTAAGGCCCAGGGCATTGCCAACCTGCTGTGGGCCATGGCGAAACTGGTGGACAACGGGCTGGAGCCGACACCAGGGCTCAACGAGGCCGTGGTCGCCCTGTTGCCCCACGTGAAGGCACAGAAAGACCAATTCAATGCCCAGGCCATCGCCAACCTGCTGTGGGCCATGGCGAAACTGGTGGACAACGGGCTGGAGCGGACACCCGGGCTCAAAGAGGCCTTAGCCGCCCTGTTGCCCCTCGTGAACGTACAGAAAAACCAACTTAATACCCAGGGCATTGCCAACCTGCTGTGGGCCATGGCGAAACTGGTGGACAACGAACTGGAGCGGATACCGGGACTCCAAGAGGCCGTGGCCGCCCTGCTGCCCCTCCTGGACGCACAGAAAAACCGACTTAATGCCCAGAACATTGCCAACCTGCTGTGGGCCATGGCGAAACTGGTGGACAACGGGCTGGAGCAGACACCAGGGTTCAAAGAGGCCGTGGCCGCCTTGTTGCCCCACGTGAACGCACAGAAAAACCAATTTATTCCTCAGGGTATCGCCAACCTGCTGTGGGCCATGGCGAAACTGGTGGACCACGGGCTGGAGCAGACACCAGGGCTCAACGAGGCCGCGGCCGCCCTGTTGCCTCTCGTGAACGCACTGAGAGACCATTTTATTCCTCAACATATCGCCAACCTGTTGTGGGCCATAGCGAAACTTGTGGACAATGGGCTGGAGCAGACACCAGAGCTCAACGAGGCCGTGGCCGCCCTGTTGCCCCTCGTGCACGCACAGAAAAACCAACTTAATGCCCAGGGCATTGCCAACCTGCTGTGGGCCATTACGAAACTGGTGAACAACGGGCAGGAGTGGACACCAGAGTTCAATGCGGCCGTGGCCGCCCTGTTGCCCCTCGTGAACGCACAGAAAAACCAACTTAATGCCGTGGGAATCGGCAAACTGTTGTGGGCCATGGCGAAACTGGTGGACATCGGGCAGGAGCAAACACCAGAGCTCAAGGAGGCCGTGGCCGCCCTGTTGCCCCTCGTGAACGCACAAAAAGACCAATTTAATGCCCAGCATGTTGCCAACCTGCTGTGGGTCATGGCGAAACTGGTGGACAATGGGCTGGAGCAGATACCCGGGCTCAACGAGGCACTGGTCGCACTGTTGACCCGGGTGAACACACAGAAAGACCAATTTAATGTCCGGGATATCGCCAACCTGCTGTGGGCCATGGCAAAACTGCTGGGCAACGAGCAGAAGCCGACACCCGGGCTCAACGAGGCCGTGGCCACGCTACTGCCACACGTGAAAGTACAGAAAGCTAACTTTAAACCACAGGATATCGCCAACCTGTTGTGGGCCATGGCGAAACTGGTAGACAACAGATATGAGCAGACACCAAAGTTCAACGAAACCGTGGCTACGCTGTTGACCTGCGTGATCGTACAAAAAGCTAACTTTAACCCACAGGAAATCGCCAACCTGCTGTGGGCCATGGCAAAACTGGGGGATAACGGACAGGAGCAAACACCAGGGCTCAACGTGGCCGTAGCTGAGCTGTTACACCGGGTGAACGCACAGGAAGAGCAATTTATTGCCCAGCATGTTGCCAACCTGCTGTGGGCCACGGCCAAACTGGGTGAACTCATTGAGCTGAACCTGGCTACCTCTGCGTGCGAATCGCTTGTCTATCGAATCAGTGAGAACCTTGAGTTTTCCAGGGAAGAGATATCAATGTCTCTCTGGGGAGTCATGGTATGCTGTGCCAGGCTGGCTCTGGACTCCAATGCCAATAAGAATAACGTTTTTGAAAAGCACATGGATGACCTGTTGACTCGCCTGAAAAATAAATCGCCGCATGATGAAGAGGATCAATCCACTATGATCATGGCCTCAAGCTGGCTTGGCAGAGCGTGTCCGGTCGTCCGCCATTACCAGACAGCCATTTCAAAAACCCAGGCCGAATTTCGCCATCAACTCCAATCCTGTATGCCCTCTTTGAAGATTGAAGAAGAAAAGAGTTTGAACTCATTGCCTCCGGTTGACCTGTTACTGCCAGATCACAACATGGTGATTGAAGTTCAGGGACCGTCTCATTACGTGGGTGGTGATTTCATAACCAGGAAAGGTTCGACGCTGCTGAAAATCGCACTGCTGCAAAAATCAGGATTTGAGGTCATTGAAATCCCGGTTAACCGGCTTTACAACCAGGTTTTAATGAAACCATTTATTGATCAAATAAAGAAGAGCGCAAACAGCCAGTAATCGCCTCCCTGCCATCATGACTCAGGAACCGTTTTTACAATTCAGAGTAGATGTTCTCCTCCAACCGCTTGCGTTTATTAACC
>NZ_JBLYNS010000292.1:0-3096 GCF_049310205.1 Endozoicomonas sp. ALC013
TTTTCCATAATTATATTTCATTAATTCATGGGAAACATAAAATGTAGACTACTCTACGGCATCAACAGGCATTAGTTTTACTGGCTTTTTTTCTCTTTCTTTTTCTCTTTTTTGGTTTATTTATTTGCTCTTCTAAATATTCTTCAGCGGTAAAATAACAGTCATCCGAAAATTGCCCTCCTTCATCAGCAGTAAAATATTCCTCACCTGCCGCCCACTCCCTGCTGCTGTCAGGTGACACAGGACCATGGGCCTCTGGCGAGACGGCTAACTTTGTCTTAATTTGCTCAATAACTCTTGTCATTGAATCCTGTTTCCAAAGCTTGTTCACCGGGATTTCAATGACCTCAAATCCTAATTTTTGCAGCAGGACGATTTTAAGCAAAGTCGAGCCATTCCTGGTTTTGAAATCACCATTCACGTAATGAGAAGGTCCCTGAACGTCGATGACCATGTTGTAATCTGGCAGTAGCAGGTCAATCGGAGGTAATGAGTTCAGACTCTTTTCTTCTTCAATCTTCAAAGACGGAAGGCTGGATTGCAGTTGATCGCGGAAGGTGGATTGAGATTGTGAAATAACTGTCGGGTAATGGGGGACGACCAGACACGCTCTTCCAAGCCAGCTTGCGCCCATGGCAATGATGGATTCATACTCTGTATCTATTGGGAATGTATTTTCCAGGCGAGAAAATAGTGCACCTATGTGCTTTTCAAGCGAGCTTTTATTATTGGTGCCATTACAAAGATAAAACCTGGCACAAAATACCATTACTCCCCAGAGAGACATCAATATACCTTGTTGAGGGAACTGGGGGTTTTCACTGATTCTTTCGACAAGAGAATCGAACGTAGATTTAACCAGGTTCAGCTCAATAGCCTCACCCAGTTTTGCCACGGCCCACAACAGGTTGGCGATATGCTGAGGAATAAAGTGGTCTTTCTCTTCTTTTGATTTGGCTTTGGTTTTCACATGGTACAAAAGCGCGGCCAGGGTCTCTTTGAGGATCGCTGTCGTCTCCAGCTCCAGCCCATTGTCCACCAGTTTTGCCACGGCCCACAACAGGTTGGCGATATGCTGAGGAATAAAGTGGTCTTTCTCTTCTTTTGATTTGGCTTTGGTTTTCACATGGTACAAAAGCGCGGCCAGGGCCTCTGTGAGGATCGCTGTCTTCTCCAGCTCCAGCTCCAGCCCGTTGTCCACCAGTTTTGCCAAGGCCCACAGCAGATTGGCGATATGCTGAGGAATAAAGTGGTCTTTCTCTTCTTTTGATTCGGCTTTGGTTTTCACATGGGGTAACAGCGCGGCTACCGCCTCGGTTAGCTTTGGTGCCTTCTCTAACGCCAGCCCATTGTCCACCAGTTTCGCCACAGCCCACAGCAGGTTAGTGATACCTTGAGTGTTGAAGTGGTCTTTCTCTTCTTTTGATTCGGCTTTGGTTTTTACATGTGGCAACAGCGCGGCCACAACTTCTTTGAGCTTCGCTGTCATCTCCAGCCCATTGTCCACCAGTTTCGCCACGGCCCACAGCAGGCTGGTTATATGTTGAGGAATAAAGTGCACTTTCTGTTGTTTTGATTCGGCTCTGGTTTTTACATAGGACAAAAGTGCGGCTACGGTCTCTTTGAGCTTCGGTGTCTTCCCCAGATCCAGCCTGTTGTCCACCAGTTTCGCCACGGCCCACATCAGGTTGGCGACTTCCTGTGGATTGAAGTGGTCTCTCTCTTCTTTTGATTCGGCTTTGGTTTTCACCCGGGGCAACAGCGCAGCAACGGCAACTTTGAGCTGCGGTGTTTTCTCAATCTCCAGCCCGTTTTCGACCAGTTTCGCCAAGGCCCACAGCAGATTGGCGATATGTTGAGGAATAAAGTGGTCTTTCGCTTCTTTTGATTCGGCTCTGGTTTTCACATGGGGCAACAGTGCGGCGACGGCCTCTTTGAGCTTCGCTGTCTTCTCCAGCTTCAGTCCGTTGTCCACCAGTTTCGCGAAGGCCCACAGCAGGTTGGCGATATGCTGAGGAATAAAGTGGTCTTTCTCTTCTTTTGATTCGGCTTTGGTTTTCACATCGGGTAACAGCGCGGCTACCGCCTCTTTGAGCTTCGGAGCCTTCTCCAACTCCAGCCCATTGTCCAACAGTTTCGCCATGGCCCAAAGAAGGTTGGCGGTCGCTTGAGTGTCGAAGTGGTCTTTCTCTTCTTTTGATTCGGCTTTGGTTTTCACATGGCGTAACAGCGCGGCCACGGCCTCTTTGAGCTGCGCTGTCTTCTCCAGCTCCAGCCCGTTGTCCACCAGTTTCGCCAGAGTCCACAGCAGGTTGGTGGTAGCTTGAATGTTGAAGTGGTCTTTCTCTGCTTTTGATTCGGCTTTGGTTTTCACATGGGGCAGCAGCGCAGCTAAGGCCTCTTTGAGCTTCGGTGTTTTCTCCAGCTCCAGCCCGTTGTCTACCAATTTCGCCAACGCCCACAGCAGGTTGGAGATATGCTGAGGAATAAAGTGGTCTTTTTCTTCTTTTGATTCGGCTTTGGTTTTCACCCGGGGCAACAGCGCAGCAACAGCCTCTTTGATCCTGGGTGTCTTTTCCAACTCCAGCCCGTTGCCCACCAGTTTCGCCAAGGCCCACAGCAGGTTGGCGGTACCTTGCGCATCAATATCCCTGGTTTCAGGTTTTTGGTTGCACTTAAGTATTACCAGATCAAGCAAATTTGACAGTAGAACAGCTTGAGTTTCCTTAACACACGCATCCATGTATGTATGAGGGGTAAAAACACCCGCCGAAGTAAATGAATGAAACGTTGTCGTCAGGCTTCGCCAGCCCCACAGGGGTGTCGCTTTAAAATTGTGTAACAATGGTATCAGTTGACGTTGTTCACTGTGATTTAAAGATCGTTGTGACGCTAATGTGTATTGTTTAATTAAAGTGGCAAATTGACTGTGTTTTTTCCCATTATAGCGATCACCATAATGAGTAGATATCCTCATCAGTTCATCCATTCTTTCTTGTGTGATGAGAGCATTAAAATCCTGAACCGGTTTTATTGAATGTCTTGGTGGATGGTTAGCAGAGCAGGCGTCAGAAGCACGATAAAATTCATGACGCG
>NZ_JBLYNS010000293.1:0-3050 GCF_049310205.1 Endozoicomonas sp. ALC013
GACACTGCTTGATGCAATAATATTTAAGTGCAACCAAAAACCTGAAGCCAGGGATATTGATGCCCAGGGAATCGCCAACCTGTTGTGGGCCCTGGCGAAACTGGTGGACAACGGGCAGGAGCGAACAGCAGAGCTCAAAAAGGCCGTGGCCGTGTTGTTGCCCCATGTGAACGCACAGAAAAAACAATTTATTCCTCAGGGAATCGCCATCCTGCTGTGGGCCATGGCGAAACTGGTGGACATCGGGCAGGAGCGGACGCCAGAGATCAACGAGGCTGTGGCTTCGCTGTTGCCCCGTGTGAACGCACAGAAAGACCAATTCAATACCCAGAATATTGCCAACATGCTGTGGGCCATCGCGAAACTGTCGGACAACGGGCAGAAGTGGGCACCAGAGCTCAACGAGGCCGTAGCCTTGCTGCTGCCCCACGTGTACGTACAAAAAGCTGACTTTAAACCACAGGGTATCGCCAACCTGCTGTGGGCCATAGCGAAACTGGTGGACAACGGCCAGGAGCGGACACCAGGGCTCAATGAGGCCGTGGCCGCCCTGTTGCCTCACGTGAATGCACAGAAAGACCAATTTATTCCTCAGGCTATCGCCAACCTGCTATGGGCCGTGGCAAAACTGGTGGACAACGGGCAGGAGCGGACACCAGAACTCAAAGAGTCTGTGGCTGCACTATTGCCACACGTAAACACACAAAAAGCTTGCTTTAAACCACAGGAAATCGCCAGCCTGCTATGGGCTATGGCGAAACTGATGGACAACGGGCAGGGGCCGACACCAGAGTTCAGCGAGGCCGTGGCCGTGCTGTTGCCCCAAGTGAACGCACAGAAAGACCAGTTTATTCCTCAGCATATCGCCAACCTGCTGTGGGCCATGGCGAAACTGGTGGACAACGGGCAGGAGCCGACACCAGAGCTCAACGAGGCCGTGGCTGCCCTGTTGCCCCATGTGAACACACAGAAAGACCAATTTATTCCTCAGCACATCACCAACCTGCTGTGGGCCATGGCGAAACTGGTGGACAACGGGCTGGAGCCGACACCAGAGCTCAAAAGGGCCTTGGCCGCGCTGTTGTCCCACGTGAACGCACAGAAAAACCAACTTAATGCCCAGGGCATTGCCAACCTGTTTTGGGCCATGGCGAAACTGGTGGACAACGAACTGGAGCGGACACCGGGGCTCAAAGAGACCGTGGCCGCACTGCTGCCCCTCGTGCAAGCACAGAAAAACCAACTGAATGCCCGGAGCATTGCCAACCTGCTGTGGGCCATGGCGAAACTGGTAGACAAAGGGCAGGAGCGGACGCTGGCGCTTAAAAAGACTGTAGCCGCGCTGTTGCCCCATGTGAACGCACAGAAAGAGCAGTTTACTGCCCTGGGTATCGTCAACCTGCTGTGGGCCATGGCGAAACTGGTGGACAGCGGACTGGAGCGAACACAAGGGCTCATAGAGACCGTGGCCGAACTGTTACCCCACGTGAACGCAATGAAAGACCAATTTATTCCTCAGCATATTGCCAACCTGCTGTGGGCCATAGCAAAACTGGTGGACAACGGGCAGGAGTGGACACCAGAGCTCAAAGAGGCAGTGGCCGCGCTTTTGCACTACGTGAACGCACAGAAAAACCAATTTAATACCCAGAATGTCGCCAACCTGCTTTGGGCCATGGCAAAACTGGTGGACAACGGAGAGTGGGTACCAGAGCTTAAAGAAGCTGTGGCCGCGCTGTTGCCCTACGTGAACGCACAAAAAGCCCACTTTAGACCACAGGAAATCGCCAACCTGCTGTGGGCCATGGCGAAACTGGGTGAACTCGTTGAGCTACAAGTGGTTACCTCTACGTTTGAATCGCTTGTCTGCAGATTAAGTGACAACCTTCAGCTCTCTCAGCAAGATATATTTATGTCTCTCTGGGGCATAATGGTATGCTGTGCCAGGTTGTCTCCAGACTCCAATGCCAATAAAAATAACATGCTTGAAAAGCACATGGTTGACCTGTTTACTCGCCTGGAAAATACATCCCCGGACAATGCAAAGGATCAACGCATCATTGCCATGGCCGCCAGTTGGCTTGGGAGAGCAAGTCCGATCATCCCCCATTACCAGACAACCATTTCAAAACTTCAATCCGACTTCCGCGATCAACTCCAATCATGCATGCCCTCTTTGAAGATTGAAGAAGAAAAGTGTCTGAACTCATTGCCTCCCGTTGACCTGCTGCTGCCAGATCACAACATGGTTATTGAAATTCAGGGACCGTCTCATTACGTAAGTAATGATTTTAAAATCAGGAATGGTTCGACTCTGCTTAAAATTGCACTGTTGCAAAAATCAGGATTTGAGGTCATTGAAATCCCGGTTAACCAGCTCAGGAGCCAGGATTCAATGAAACTTTACATTAATCAAATAAAGACCAGAGTGGAAATCCCGCCACAGGGTCATGGCTGTGTATCACTTAACACCGCATGGGCAGATGCTGCATACGTGACTGCCGAAGAACATTTAGGAAGAGCAAACCAATCCAGCAAAGAGGAAGAAAACAAACAGCCAGTAATCGCCTTCTTCCCATCATGACTCAAGTAAACTTTTCCGCAAAATGAACTTCTGAACAGAACAGCAGTCTGCTTTTCATATTTTCATGAATTAATGAAATATAATTATGGATAGAAGTTCTGCTGGTATCAGTGATCAATACACAAGATCTGATAACGGTTACAACCAACCGAATGGCCATGTCGCTTCTTCAAGGCGTGGGCAATACAGACATGCCACAGTCAGAAAGCGTGATAGTCACCCCCGCTCTATCCCGGGATGTAATGAATTTCACCATTCTTCTGGCACACGCCCTTCTCAATATTTAAGGCACCGTTCAGTAAACTCTGCTCAAGATTTTAATGCCCTCATCAAACCAGAAATAATGGATGGTCTGGTGAGTAAATGGGATCGTTTCGGTCATCGCTATGATGGGAGAAATCACAGTCAATATGCCAGCTCAATTAAAAAATACACGTCAGCTGCTAAAAGACCGTTAAACCGAACA
>NZ_JBLYNS010000294.1:0-3028 GCF_049310205.1 Endozoicomonas sp. ALC013
TGTCTATAAACACATGTGGCTGGAGAAGAACATCTACTCTGAATTGTGAGAACGGTTCCTGAGTCACGATGGCAGGGAGGCGATTACTGGCTGTTTGTTCTCTTCTTTATTTGATCAATAAATGGTTTCATTAAATCCTGGTTCAAAAGCCTGTTAACCGGGATTTCAATGACCTCAAATCCTGATTTTTGCAGCAGTGCGATTTTCAGCAGAGTCGAACCCTTCCTGGTTGTGAAATCACCACCCACGTAATGAGACGGTCCCTGAACTTCAATCACCATGTTGTGATCTGGCAGTAACAGGTCAACCGGAGGTAATGACTTCAAACTCTTTTCTTCTTCAATCTTCAAAGAGGGCATACATGATTGGAGTTGATTGCGGAAGTCGGCCTGGGTTTTTGAAATGGCTGTCTGGTAATGGCGGACGACCAGACACGCTCTGCCAAGCCAACTTGAGGCCATGATCATGTTGGATCGATCCTCTTCATTATCTGGTGAGGTATTTTCCAGGCGCGTCAACAGGTCATCCATGTGCTTTTCAAGCACATTACTTTTATTGGTTTTGGAGACCAGAGCCAACCTGGCACAGCATACCATGACTCCCCATAGAGACATCGATATCTCTTCCTGAGAAAACTGAAGGTTCTTACTGATTCGATAGACAAGCGATTCGCACGTAGAGGTAGCCACATTCAGCTCAATGAGTTCACCCAGTTTGGCCGTGGACCACAGCAGGTTGGCAATATCCTGGGCATTAAATTGGTCTTCCTGTGCTTTCACCCGGTGCAACAGCGCGGCCACGGCCTCGTAGAGCCCTGGTGTTTGCTCCTGCCCGTTATCCACCAGTTTTGCCATGGCCCATAGCATGTTGGCGATTTCCTGTGGGTTAAAGTTAGCTTTTTGTTCGATCACGCAGGTCAACAGCGCAGCCACGGATTGGTTGAACTCTGGTGTCTGCTCGTACCTGTTGTCTACCAGTTTCGCCATGGCCCACAGCATGTTGGCGATATCCTGTGGTTTAAAGTTAGCTTTCTGTATTTTCACGTGGGGCAATAGCGTGGTCACGGCCTTGTTCAGCCCGGGTGTGTGCTGCTGCATATTTTCCACCAGTTTCGCCATGGCCCACAGCTGGTTGGAGATATCCCGGGCATTGAATTGGTCTTTTTTTGCGTTCACGTAGGGCAACAGTGCGGCTACGGCCTCGTTGAACTCTGGTGTCTGCTCCTGCCCATTGTCCACCAGTTTCGCCATGACCCACAGCAGGTTGGCAACATGCTGGGCAATAAATTGGTCTTTTTGTGCGTTCACATGGGGCAACAGGGCGGTCACGGCCTCGTTGAGTTCTGGTGTCCGCTCCTGCGTAATGTCCACCAGTTTCGCCATGGCCCACAACAGGTTGGCGATACCCTTTGGTTTAAAGTTAGCTTTCTGTACGTTCACGAGGGGTAACAGGGCGGCCAGGGCCTCGTTGAGCCCTGGTGTCTGCTGCTGCGTATTTTCCACCAGTTTCACCATGGCCCACAGCAGGTTGGCGACAGCCTGAGGAATAAATTGATCTTTCTGTGCGTTCACGAGGGGCAACAGGGCGGCCACGGCCTTTTTGAACTCTGGTGTCTGCTCCTGCCCATTGTCCACCAGTTTCGCCATGGCCCACAGCATGTTGGCGATATGCTGAGGAATTAATTGGTCTTTCTGTGCGCTCACGAGAGGCAACAGGGCTGCCACGGCCTCGTTGAGCCCCGGTGTCTGCCGCTGCGTATTTTCCACCAGTTTCGCCATGGCCCACAGCAGGTTGGTGATAGCCTGAGGAGTAAATTGGTCTTTCTGTGCGTTCACGAGGGGCAACAGGGCGGCCACGGCCTCTTTGAACCCCGGTGTCTGCTCCAGCCCGTTGTCCACCAGTTTCGCCAAGGCCCACAGCAGGTTGGCAATGCCCTGGGCATTAAGTCGGTTTTTCTGTGCGTCCAGGAGGGGCAGCAGGGCGGCCACGGCCTCTTTGAGCCCTGATGTCGGCTCCAGTTCGTTGCCCACCAGTTTCGCCATGGCCCACAGCAGGTTGGCAATGCACTGGGCATTAAGTTGATTTTTCTGTGCGTTCACGAGGGGCAACAGGGCAGCTAAGGCCTCTTTGAGCCCTGGTAACTGCTCCAGTTCGTTGTCCACCAGTTTCGCCATGGCCCACAGCAGGTTGGCAATGGCCTGGGCCCAAAATTGGTCTTTCTGTGCCTTCACGTGGGGCAACAGGGCAGCTAAGGCCTCTTTGAGCCCTGGTGTCGGCTCCAGCCCGTTGTCCACCAGCTTCGCCATGGCCCACAGCAGGTTGGCAATGCCCTGGGCCTTAAATTGGTCTTTCTGTGCGTTCACATGGGGCAGCAGCGCGACAACGGCCTCGTTGAACTCTGGTGTCCGTTCCTGCCCGTTGTCCAACATTTTTGCCATTGCCCACAGCAGGTTGGCAATACCCTGGGCATCAATATCCCTGGCTTGAGGTGTTTGGTTGCAGTGAAATATTATTGCATCAAATAGTGTTGACAATAAGTTAGCCTGAGTAAGTTTAACTCGCTCATCCATGGGTTTATGTAGGGTAAAAACACCCGCTGAAGTCAATGAGTGAAGTGTTGTCGTCAGGCTTCGCCAATTCCAGCTCCGTGTTGCGGTAAAATTTTGCAGCAAACGTATCAGCTGGCTTTGTTCCGCTCGATTTAACGGTCTTTCAGCAGCTGACGTGTATTTTTTAATTAAACTGGCATATTGCCCGTGATTTCTCCCATCATAGCGATGACCGAAATGATCCGATTTACTCACCAGATCATCCATTATTTCCTGTTTAATGAGGGCATTAAAATCTTGTGCAGGGTTTACTGAACGGCACTGTAGATTTTGAGAAGAGCGTGTGCCAGAAGAGTGGTAAAATTTATTGCGCCCCGGGGCATTGCGGGGGGGAATATCCCATGGTCTGACTGTGGCATGTCTATATCGCCCACGCCCTGAAGAAGGGGCATGGTTATTCGGCTGGTTGTAATTATTAA
>NZ_JBLYNS010000295.1:0-3024 GCF_049310205.1 Endozoicomonas sp. ALC013
CCTCTACCTGCACAATATGAACGCCGACCTGCGCCGGGGTAATACCCTGGTGGAGCCGCTGCACCTGGAACAGGACAGTGTGCGTGTATTCGACCGGGTGATTGCCAACCCGCCGTTTTCCGCCAAACAGTGGTGGACGCCGCTGGAAGTCAACCTGAAAACCAAAGTAGGCAAAGACGGCAAAGAGAAAGAGGTGGCCCCCAACTACAAGAAAGAGGTCTACGACCGCTACGGACGCTTCGGTTACGGCATCCCGCCCCGTGGCTATGCCGACCTGGCCTTTGTCCAGCATATGCTGGCCAGCCTGAAAGACGATGGTCGTATGGCGGTGGTACTGCCCCACGGCGTGCTGTTCCGTGGTGGTGAGGAGGGCAAGATTCGCCAGGGGCTGCTGAAAGGCACCAGCGAACAGCCTGGTGATCGGATTGAGGCAGTGATTGGCCTGCCGGAGGCGCTGTTCTATAACACCGGTATTCCTGCCTGTGTGTTGGTTATCAATAAGCAGAAGCCCGCCAACCTGAAGGACAAGGTGATCTTTATTGATGCCAGCGGTGAGTTTGCCGAGGGCAAGAACCAGAATAGTTTGCGGGTGCAGGATATTGACCGTATTGATGAGGCGCATAGTGCTGCTTTTCATAATGGTGTGGAGGAGGAGAAATATTGTCGTCTGGTGTCGATGGGTGAGATTGCTGGTAATGATTACAACTTGAATATTGCGCGGTATATCGATACTTCGGTGGCGGAGGTGCCGGTGGATATTGGTGCGGTGCTGGGTCAGTTGGCAGTTATCAGTGGGCAGTTGGCAGAGGTTGATGTGGAGTTGGATGGGTATTTGGCTGAGTTGGGGCTTTTGGCTACGGCGGATATGGAGCTGGTGTCATGACAGTGAACCGTCTCTCAAGCAAACCCATAGATTTCGTAGTGCAAGACTGGGACGTGGTACCGATTCGCACCTTTGTGAAAGAATTAATCTCTGGCACCAGTGTAAACTCCGAAAACCGACAAAAGTCTCAGAATGAAAAGGGTGTGTTAAAAACCAGTGCTGTCGGTCACGGCAGATTTTACGCAGGCGAACATAAAGCTGTTCTTATTGACGAGGAAGGGCGGTTAAAAAATTCCGTAATTGCAAGTCGTATAATCATTAGCAGAATGAATACACCGAATCTGGTGGGTGAATCAGGCTATGTGGATGCGACCTACTCAGATTTGTTTCTCCCAGATCGCCTTTGGATGACCGAACCCTCAGAAGTTAAACACTGCACCAAGTGGTTAGCTTATTGCCTGCAATTCCCGCCAATTAAACAGACGATACAGGCATCAGCATCAGGTACAAGCAATTCGATGAAAAATATCTCAAAAGATAATTTTTTATCGACTGAAGTACCTATGCCCCCACTCCCCGAACAGAAAAAAATCGCCCGCATCCTGTCGTCCGTCGATAGCAAGCTGGCCCTGATCGACCAGCAGATCACCACCACCCAAACCCTGAAAAAGGGGTTGATGCAGAAGCTGTTTACCCAGGGTGTCGGCACCCAGGATACTGATGGCCGGTGGCAGCCGCATACCGAGTTTCAGGAAACGGAGATGAAACTTGTAGAGAATGGTCTGATTAGTAAGACAGCCAGCAGAATCCCTGATGGCTGGAAACCCCTTAAATTGGGAGATATTTTCAGCGTTAAAAGCGGTGATTTCCTGCCCAAGAATAAAATGGAGCCAGGAACTGTGCCAGTTTACGGTGGAAATGGTATTTCCGGTTATCATGCCCAAGCTAACACTCAAGGACCAAAGCTAATTATTGGTAGGGTTGGTGCGTATTGCGGAGCGGTTTATTTGTCAGGAAGCAATTCTTGGATCACTGATAATGCGCTTTTTATCAATGAAAAACATCAATCATTCGATGATAAGTTTGGACTCTTCCTTTTGGAGCACTTAAATTTGAATTCCTATGCGGCCCAGAGTGCCCAACCACTTATATCCGGTAAGTTATTATTGGAAATTAAAGCAAATCTTCCCCCTCTTCCCGAACAACAAGAAATCGCCCGCATCCTCTCAACCGTTGACCGCAAACTGGATCACCTGCAAACCCAAAAAACCCAAACCCAACACCTAAAAAAAGGCCTGATGCAAAAGCTCCTGACCGGCCAAATCCGCGTACAGCCGGACCCGCAGGATAACTAATCATGGATAACCCGGAACTTGAAGGCATGGAAAAACCCGCCATTGCCTGGCTGGTCAAACTCGGTTACACCCATCTCAGCGGTGCCGAGGTGGGCCGCCAGCAGGCCCACCGTCACATGGCACCCATTCTGGAGGATGTGCTGGCTGAACAGTTGCTGCGCCTTAACCCGTGGTTGGCGGCGCTGCAAAAAGAGAGCGGCAACAGCTCCACCGCCACCGTCCTGCGGGAGCTGCGCAAATTCTGGCAGGAGAACCTGTTGGAAGCGAACCAGAATGCCTGGGCGTCGGTGATTCATGGCAGCAATATCCAACTCAAGGATGCCCGTGGCCGCGCCCACAGCGTCCGCTTTATGGACCAGAGCAACCCCACCGCCAACCGCTTCCATGTGGTGGATCAGTACATTGGCAGCAACAGCGAGGGCGATGAGTTCCGGCCGGATCTGCTGCTGTTTATCAACGGTCTGCCTCTGGCAATGATTGAGTGCAAGGCCAGCCATATCAAATTGAGCAAGGGCATTAACCAGCTGCTCGCCTATCAGAACAGCCACCCGCGCCACTTTGTCTTTAACCAGGTCTGTGCGGCCATTAACCGTGGTCAGGCCCGTTACGGGGCCATCTACACGCCAGAAGCCTTCTACTTTCGCTACCGGCTGGACGACGCCGAAGAAGCCATCGTACAACAACTGCTTAGCAAAGAACCCAGCGAACAGGATCGTCTGCTGTGGGCGCTGTTTGAGCCGACCCGCTTTGTGGAGCTGGTCTGCCAGTTTGTGCTGTTTGAAGTGGAAGATGGTCGCACCATTAAAAAGCTGCCCCGTTACCAGCAGTGGCGGGCGGTACGCAAGA
>NZ_JBLYNS010000296.1:0-3022 GCF_049310205.1 Endozoicomonas sp. ALC013
GAATTCCTAAGCGTTGATACCCATACCGCTCGTGCTGAGCTTGTCGAAGTACGGTGGCAGCATCCTTCGACAAGCTCAGGATGAACGGGGTGTACGGGTATTAACGCTTTTCTGCACCAGGTTAATTCGAGGTGATCGGGTGTTACCCGGTTAAGCTTCTTCAGATCAGAATAAGAACCTATCGGTATCAAACTTCCCAGAGGGAATGTCTAACGTACTGTCACTAACAGGGCATTGAGAGCTGGAGTAACATTCTAAGTCTATAGTTTCACTCCGGCTATTGGAGTAAAAACCGTCAACAGAATCAACCGGCCAGCTCTCGAAAAGCTTTTCAGAAGGGGTCGTGTCGAATAACTTCTTATATTCAAGATTCATTTTTTCCAGCCCCAGTTTCAATCTATCCCAGCTAAAAAATTTAGTAGATGGGTCGAATACGGTGCGAAGAGGGATGGAATTATTTAAGTTATTGATAAAAATAGCGTTATGTTTCCATAAATCATAATGAAGGATGTAGAGTTCTGTCTTTTGGTCAAAAATAGCTGGATACGTGTTTTTCAGGCTGAGAAATAATAAATCGGTTCGAATGTCTTCCAGAAGATTTGTGAAAGCAGCTTCTGGAGTTGTCGCATTGTTAATAGCTTCAGACGTATAGCCCAAATTACTCATGGGCTCATTGGGGTTGAACTTCACAGAAACCATAATCATTGGTTGAGGGTGAAGCTGGATGAATTGGTCTGTGTAGCAACATTTTTCATCATAAAACACATCAGCGATTGTGTACTGTTTTTGGGCAAATGAATCATGGAGCCATGCAATAATTTGGCTATGGTTGTTCTTCAGAAAGTCTTTTGCCTCTTGATGTGGGAAAGTTACCAGGGGGTAAGGGCAGAGAGCTTTCGTGCCGGAGCTGATCGAGGCATTGGTTCCTACGACGGTACAAAGGTTTTTAGTGCATTCCAGTGGCAAACTCTCTCTTAATAATGTGCTATTATCATAGACTTTAATCGTTGAAGGACTGATAACACCCTTACACTCAGGACAGGGCTGCTGACGGTTTAATAGTTCATCAGTGCATTTTGAGTGGTACACATGGAAACATGGTAACAAGGATAATTGTTTGATTTCAGTACTGGTCAAAGTTTGCAGGCAAATAGCGCAATTACCTTGTAGAGCAGCTTCTACTCGCCGGGATGACTGTGTAGCTTGAAGCTGGTGCCCCTTAAAGTTTGCATTATTAGCTGGACACGTTGATTCAGAGGTATGGGCTGTAGGGTCAGGGATAACGTATTCAGGCTGTGTCCCAATGCTGCTGGTGTCAATCAAGTTGTATCTCCTTTTTTCCAGAAGTTAATTTCATCTTTTGACTATTATCACAATAAAAAGTTCCTGACCGGACTTACAGTAGGTTTCATTAAATGGTAACTGCCCTCTTAGCCAGAAATATACAATTCCATTTAGCCAACTGCTTATCTGCTGCTAACCCACCGGAGTTAATTCGAGGTGATCGGGTATTACCCGGTTAAGCTTCTTCAGATCAGAATAAGAAACTATCGGTATCAAACTCCCCGGAGGGAATTTCCAACGTACTTTCACTAACAGGGCGTTGAGAGCCGGGCGTGCTCCATTCTGCGCCTGCGGTTCCCCTCAGGCTGTTGGAGTGAAAACCGTCAACAGAATCAAATCCCCGGCTCTGAAAAGATCTCATCCGGGAGAATTGATTACACTCGAAAAATCTTTCAGAAGGCGTTGTTTCGAATAACTTCTTATATTCAAGACCCTGTTTTTCCAGCTCCAGTTTCAATCTATCCCAGCTAAAAGATTTAGTCGATGGATTGAATATGGTGCGAAGAGGGACGGAGTTATTTTTGCCATTGATAAAAATAGCGTTGTATGTCCATAAATCATAACGGTAGATGTATAGGTCTGTTTTGTGGTCAAAAATGGCTGGGTGCGAGTTTCTCAGACTGAGAATTAATAAATCAGTTCGAATGTCTTCCACAAGATTTGCGAAAGCAGATTCTGCCGTTTTTGCTTTATTAATATCTGCAGACGAATAGTACAATCCTTTCATGGGCTCGTTGGGGTTGTGCTGCACAAAAAGCGTAATCGCTGGTTTATGGTGAATGTGTTCGAATTCTGTTCCGCAATATTTTTCGTAATAACGCACATTAGCGGTTGTGTAGTGTTTTTGAGCAAATGACTCAAGGAGCCATTCAATAATTTGGGGATGGTTGTTTTCCAAAAAGTTTTCTGCCTCCTGATATGGGAAAGTTGCAAGAGGATAAGGACAGAGAGCTTGCGTGCCGGAGCTGATTGAGGCATTGGCACCTACGACAAGACAAAGGTCTTCAGTGCATTCCAGTGGCAAATTCTCTCTCAATAATGTGCTGTTTTGGTAAATTTTAATTTTTGAAGGATTGGCAAGAGCCCTGCAGTCAGGACAGGATTGATTTAATGCTTGAGCATAACATTCTGAGTGGTACACATGGAAACATGGCAACAAGGATAATGGCTTGATTTCAGTATTGGTGAAAGTTTCCAGGCACAGAGCGCACTTACCTTGCAAAGCAGCTTCTACTCGCCGGGATGACTGTGTAGCTTGAAGCTGGTGCCCCTTAAAGTTTGCATTATCAGCTGAAGACGTTGATGTAGGGGCTGCATCAGGGATAACGTATTTGGGCTGTGCCCCACTGCTGGTGTTAATCAAATCGTATCTCCACTTAACCTGAAGTGAATTTCATTTTTTCGACTAATTTCACAGTGAAAAGTTCATAACCGGGCTTACCGGTGAAACTGGATGGGCACGACAAGGTCTTTGCGAACTTCACCCGGACTGGCTGGGGAGCAGATACCATCGTCAATATTTAAACCTGAATTCTGATTCAGGAAAGCGAGTCCTCTAACCAATTCTCAATTCGCAGTCCGTCCACCCGTTTAAACCCACGGGTATTATTGGTCACCAGTACCAGACCTTCACTTCGACAATGGGCGGCAATATGCAGGTCATTAAGTAGTTGGCCAA
>NZ_JBLYNS010000297.1:0-2951 GCF_049310205.1 Endozoicomonas sp. ALC013
TTAGCCAGAAATATACGATTCCATTTGGCCAACTACTTACCAACCGTGGCCAAAAAACCGATAACCATGATTCATCGACAAATTGGCAGATACAAAAAAGGGCAGGATAAACCTGCCCTTCATCATCATAGACCTGACTGACGATCAGTGCTCCCCAGCTGGGCCACCAATCGAACCACCTGAATCTTTTTTATCACCATCTTCCGCCTTTACTTCAGACTCATCAGCAGCAGTCTTTACACCGCTGTCATCGTTATCACCAGAATCCTTGGGAGGGCGAACTTCACGGCCAGCCATGATGTCATCAATCTGATCACTATCAATGGTTTCGTACTGAATCAGCGCCTCAGCCATTTGATCCAGCTTGTCGCGGTTATCGACGAGAATCTGGTTGGCGCGGGAGTAACATTCATCAACAACCCGACGAACTTCCTCATCAATGATCTTCGCCGTTTCACCGGAAACGTTCATCCTGGAACCACCGCTACCGTAGTTTTTACCCAGGAAAACCTCACCCTCATCCTCATCGTAGAGCAGTGGACCGAGCTTTTCAGAAAGGCCCCACTTGGTCACCATGCTTCTGGCAATCTGGGTAGCACGCTGGATATCATTGGAGGCACCGGTTGTAACCCCATCTTTGCCCAACGTCATTTCTTCGGCGATACGGCCACCAAACAGTGAGCATATCTGGCTCAGTAGTGCCTGGCGGCTCTGGCTGTAGCGGTCCTCTTCAGGCAGGAACATGGTCACCCCAAGCGCCCGACCTCGCGGAATAATACTCACTTTGTAGACTGGATCATGGTCCGGAACCAATCGACCAACGATGGCATGACCGGCTTCATGATAAGCCGTATTGCTCTTTTCCTTATCACTCATGACCATGGACTTGCGCTCAGCGCCCATCATGATTTTGTCTTTCGCCAGATCAAACTCTTTCTGACCCACCGTACGTTGGTTAGCCCGTGCTGCAAAGAGCGCCGCCTCATTAACCAGATTGGCCAGGTCGGCACCGGAGAATCCCGGAGTACCACGTGCAATAACCGAAGGCTGCACATTGTCAGAAACCGGAACCTTGCGCATATGCACTTTAAGGATCTGCTCACGACCACGGATATCCGGCAAGCCAACCACCACCTGACGGTCAAAACGACCAGGGCGCAATAACGCAGGGTCAAGGACATCAGGACGGTTGGTAGCAGCAATTACAATAATACCGTCGTTCGCTTCAAAACCGTCCATCTCAACCAGCAGCTGGTTAAGGGTCTGTTCACGTTCATCGTGACCACCGCCCATACCGGCACCACGGTGACGACCGACCGCATCAATCTCGTCAATAAAGATGATGCACGGTGCCTGCTTCTTGGCCTGCTCAAACATGTCACGGACACGGGAGGCACCAACACCTACAAACATCTCAACAAAGTCAGAACCGGAGATGGTAAAGAACGGAACCTTGGCCTCACCGGCAATCGCTTTGGCAATCAGGGTTTTACCGGTACCCGGAGGACCCACCATCAGAACGCCCCGGGGAATACGACCACCCAGACGCTGGAATTTACCGGGATCCTTCAGGAAGTCTACCAGCTCCTGAACATCTTCCTTGGCTTCTTCAACACCGGCTACATCGGCAAACGTAGTTTTGATCTGATCTTCAGACAGCAGGCGGGCCTTGCTTTTGCCAAAGCTCATCGGGCCACCCCGGCCTCCGCCGCCGCCCTGCATCTGACGCATGAAGAACATGAATACCGCAAGAATCACCAGAATCGGGAAGCTGGCCACCAATAGCTGTGTCCAGATACTCTGCTTTTCAATAGGCTTGGACTCAACCTGTACCTTGCCCAGCAGGAGTTCATCCATCAGTTTGTTGTCTGGCACCGTGGGCGGCAGATTGGTTTCAAAACGTTCACTGTTGTTTAACATGCCGGTGATGGTAAAACCATCAATGACAACCTTACTGACCTGGCGATTTTCTACCATGCTGATGAAGTCAGAATAGGCAACCTTCTGGGTAGACGACTGCATGCCATCAAAGTTTTTAAAGACGGTCAATAGCACCAAGGCGATTATGACCCAGAGAATCAAATTTTTTGCCATATCATTCAAGGGGCTAACCTCTCTTGAGCGTACTTAAGCCTCAGGTAATCGTTTATATTGAGCACGTTCCCCTGGCTCGCTGTGATTATGTATTAATGCTTATCTGCAACGATACACGATCAGCGGACGGTGTGACAGTGATTGTCTTCTATCATGCTGATTAATGCATCCTATTATTCAACGCCCGGTATTATCCCCTGAAGCCAGAGGCCAGCAGATATACTTCTCTTGAGCGCGCCCTGGAAGCCGTTGGCTTGCGGGTCTGCACTTTGTCAAAGCTGGTTTTCATATCTTTCAGATAGGCATCAAAGCCTTCACCCTGAAACACCTTAACCAGAAACACACCTCCTGTACGCAACACCTGCCTGGACAGATCCAGTGCCAGTTCCACAAGGTACATGGCATTGGGCTGATCAACAGAGAGTGCTCCACTCATATTGGGGGCCATATCGGAAATTACAAGGTCTACCCGGTCCGAACCGATGGTTTCCAGTATTTGTTCCAGCACCGTGTCTTCTGTGAAGTCACCCTGAACAAAGTCAACCCCGGCGATAGGATCCATTGGCAAAATATCAGAAGCAACCACCCGCCCCTGATCACCCACCAGCTCAACCGCTACCTGAGACCAGCCACCGGGTGCCGCACCCAGATCAACCACCCGGATACCCGGGCGAAAGAGTTTATCCTTCTCCTGAATTTCCAGAAGTTTATAACTGGCCCTGGATCGCCAGCCATCTTTTTGCGACTGCTTTACATAGTGGTCATCAAAGTGCTCTTTTAACCAGCGACCACTACTTTTGGATCTCGCCATAATCTTTTTGCAAACTGCCTGTAAATTAAGCTTGGGAGCCTGTCCA
>NZ_JBLYNS010000298.1:0-2937 GCF_049310205.1 Endozoicomonas sp. ALC013
AGACACAGAGCCGTGAGCCTTTGGCAGGACGGCTAACTTTGCCTTTATTTGCTCAATAACTGTTTTGATTGAATCCTGGTTATCAATCTTGTTCACCGGGATTTCAATGACCTCAAATCCCAATTTCTGCAGCAGGGCGATTTTCAGCAACGTCGAGCCATTCCTGGTTGTGAAATCACCACTCACGTAATGAACTGGTCCCTGAACGTCGATAACCACTTTGTAATCTGGCAGCAGCAGGTCAACCGGAGGTAATGTGTTCAGACTCTTTTCTTCTTCTATCGTCAGAGACGGAAGGCTTGATTGGAGTTGATCGCAGAAAGCGGATTGTGATTCGGAAATGACTGTCCGGTAATGGGGGACCACCGGACATGGTCTGCCAAGCCAACTTGCGGCCATGGCAATAACGGTTTGAACCTCTATATTGTCCGGGGATGTATTTCCCAGGCGAGAAAATAGTTCACCAATGTGCTTTTCAAGCGGGTTTTTATTATTCCTGCCTGAGTCCAGATAAACTCTGGCACAGAATACCATGACTCCCCAGAGAGACATCGATAGATATTGCTGAGAAAGTTGCGTGTTTTTACTGATTCGGTCAACAAGAAAATCAAACGTAGATTTAATCAGGCTCGGCTCAATGGCCTCACCCAGTTTCGCCAGGGCCCACAGCAGATTGATGGTACCTTGAGTATTGAAGTGACTTCTCTCTTCTTTTGATTCAGCTTTGGTTTTCACATTGTACAACAGCGTGACCAGAGCCTCTTTGAGCTTTGCTGTCTTCTCCAGCTCGAGCCCGCTGCCCACCAGTTTCGCCAAGGCCCACAGCAGGTTGGCGACTTCCTGTGGCTTGAAGTGGTCTTTCTCTTTTTTTGATTCGGCTTTGGTTTTCACATGGGGCAACAGCGCGGTCACGGCCTCTTTGAGCTTCGGCATCTTGTCCAGCTTCAACCCATTGTCCACCAGTTTCGCCAAGGCCCACAGCAGGTTGGTGACTTCCTGCGGCTTGAAGTGGTCTTTCTCTTCTTTTGAGTCGGCTTTGGTTTTCACATGGGGCAACAGCGCGGCCACGGCCTCTTTCAGCTTCGCTGTCTTTTTCAGCTCCAACCCGTTTTCCACCAGTTTCGCCAAGGCCCACAGCACGTTCGCGGCTTCCTGTGGCATAAAGTGGTCTTTCTCTTCTTTTGAGTCGGCTTTGGTTTTCACATGGGGCAACAGCGCGGCCACGGCCTCTTTCAGCTTCGCTGTCTTCTCCAGCCCGTTGTCCACCAGTTTCGCCACAGCCCACAGCAGGTTCGCGACTTCCTGTGGCTTTAAGTGGTCTTTCTCTTTTTTTGATTCGGCTTTGGTTTTCACATGGGGCAATAGCGCGTGCACAGCCTCTTTGAGCTTCAGTGTCTTCTCCAGCTCCAGTCCGTTGTCCACCAGTTTTGCCACGGCCCACAGCAGGTTGGTGACTTCCTGTGGATTGAAGTGGCCTTGCTCTTCTTTTGATTCGGCTTTGGTTTTCACATGGTGCAACAGCGCGGCCACGACCTCTTTGAGCTTCGATGTCTTCTCCAGCCCGTTGTCCACCAGTTTCGCCAGGGCCCACAGCAGGTTGGCGATATGCTGAGGAATAAAGTGGTCTTTCTCATCTTTTGATTCGGCTTTGGTTTTCACATGGCACAAAAGTGCGGCCACGGCCTCTTTGAGCATCGGTGTCTTATCCAGCTCCAACCCGTTGTCCACCAGTTTCGCCACGGCCCACAGCAGGTTGGCGACTTCTTGTGGCTTGAAGTGGTCTTTCTCTTCTTTTGATTCGGCTTTGGTTTTCACATGGCACAAAAGTGCGGCCACAGCCTCTTTGAGCATCGGTGTCTTATCCAGTTCCAACCCGTTGCCCACCAGTTTCGCCACGGCCCACTGCAGGTTGGTGACACCTTGAGTGTTGAAATGCTCTTTCTTTGATTCGGCTTTGGTTTTCACATGGGGCAACATCGCGGCCACAGCCTCTTCGAGCTTTGGTGTCTTATCCAGCTCCAACCCGTTGTCCACCAGTTTTGCCACGGCCCACAGCAGGTTGGTGACCTCCTGTGGATTGAAGTGGTCTACTTTTGATTCGGCTTTGGATTGCACAAGGGGCAACAGCGCGGCCACGGCCCCTTTGAGCTTCGGTGTCTTCTCCAGCTCCAGCCCATTGTTCACCAGTTTCGCCAGGGCCCACAGCAGGTTGGCGGCACCTTGTGCATCAATATCTCTGGTTTCAGGTTTTTGGTTGCACTTATGTATTACTGCATCAAGTAAATTTGACAGTAAAGCGGCTTGAGTTTCTCTATCCCCCTTATTCATGTATTTATGAGGGGTCAAAACACCCGCTGAAGTAAATGAATGAAGCGTTGTTGTCAGGCTTCGCCAGGTCCACCCGGGTGTTACTTTAAAATCGTGCAACAATGGTATCAGTTGGCGTTGTTCACTATGATTTAATGGTCGTTTTGCCTTTGATGTGTATTGTTTGATTAAAGTGGCAAATTGACTGTGTGTTTTACCATCATAGTGATCACCAGAACGAGCAGATATTCTCACCAGCCAATCCATTTTTTCTGGTGTGATGAGAGCATTAAAACCATGAACAGGTTTTATTGAATGTCCTGGTGGATGGGTTCCTGGTGGATGGTTAGCAGAGCAGGCGTCAGAAGCAGGATGACATTCATTATGCTTCCGGAGATAGGGGCGTGGCACATTCACCTGACCGACTGTGGCATACCTGTATTGCCCACTCCCTGAAGCACCGGCATGATCATCCGGTCGTTTATAATCATTACCTGAAGTTGTGTATTTCCAACTTATACCAGCACCGCCTCTGTCCATAATTATATTTCATTAATTCATGGAAAATATAAAAAGTAGACTATTTTAGGGCATCAGCAGGCAGCAGTTTTTACTGTTTTTTTTCTCTTT
>NZ_JBLYNS010000299.1:0-2907 GCF_049310205.1 Endozoicomonas sp. ALC013
TCTGGTTTTGAAATCACCACTCACGTAATGAGAAGGTCCCTGAACGTCGATAACCGTGTTGTAATCTGGCAGTAGCAGGTCGACCGGAGGCAATGAGTTCAGACTCTGTTCTTCTTTAATCTTCAAAGACGGAAAGCTTGACTGGAGCTGATCGCGTAAGATGGATTGAGATTGGGAAATGATTGTCCGGTAATGTGGACCCACTGGACACGCCCTCCCAAGCCAACTTGCAGCCATGGCAGTGATGAATGGAAACTCTGAATTGCACGGGGATGGACTTTCCAGGCGAGAGAACAGTTCATCTATGTGCTTTTCAAGGGCGTTTTTATTATCGTCACCGAAGTACAGATAATACCTGGCACTAAATACCATGACTCCCCAGAGAGCCATTGATATATCTTGCTGAGAGAGCTGAGGGTTTTCACTGATTCTGTCGACAAGAGAATCGAACATAGATTTAACCAGGTTCAGCTCAATGGCCTCACCCAGTTTTGCCACGGACCACACCAGTGTGGTGACCTCCTGTGGCTTGAAGTGGTTTTTCATTTCTTTTGATTCGGCTTTGGCTTGCACATGTTGCAACAGCACGGCCAAGACTTCTTTGAGCTTCGGTGTCTTCTCCAGCTCCAACCCGTTTTCCAACAGTGTCACCACGGTCCACAGCAGGTTGGCGATATGCTGTGAAATAAAGTGGTCTTTCTCTTCTTTTGACTCGGCTTTGGTTTTCACATCGAGCAGCAGCACGGCCAAGGCCTCTTTGAGCGTTGCTGTCTTCTCCAACCCATTGTCCACCAGTTTCGCCAAGGCCCACAGCAGGTTGGCGACTTCCTGTGGCTTCAAGTGGTCTTTCTCTGCTGTTGATTCGGCTTTGGTTTTCACCTGGGGCAACAGCGCAGCCACGGACTCTTTGAGCTTCGGTGTCTTCTCCAGCTCCAGCCCATTGTCTACCAGTTTCGCCAGGGCCCACAGCAGGTTGGTGACTTCCTGTGGCTTGAAGTGGTCTTTTTCTTCTGTTAATTCGGCTTTGGTTTTCACATGGGGCAACAGCGCGGTTACAGCCTCGTTGAGCTTCGCTGTCTTCTCCAGCCCGTTGTCCACCAGTTTCGCCACGGCCCACAGCAAGTTGGCGAGGTGCTGTGGCTTGAAGTGGTCTTTCTCTTCTTTTGATTCGGCTTGGTTTTTGACCTGGGGAAACAGCGCGGCCATGACCTCTTTGAGCTTCGGTATCTTCTTCAGCTGCAGCCCATTGTCCACCATTTTTGCCAGGGCCCACAGCAGGTTGGCAGTACCTTGAGTGTTGAAGTGATCTTTCCCTTCTTTTGATTCGGCTTTGGTTTTCACATGTGGCAGCAGCGCAGCTACGGCCTCTTTGAGCTTCGGTGTTTTCTCCAGCTCCAGCCCGTTGTCTACCAATTTCGCCACTGCCCACAGCAGGTTGGAGATATACTGAGGGATAAAATGGTCTTTCTCTTCTTTTGATTCGGCTTGGGTTTTCACATGGTACAAAAGCACGGCCACGGCCTCTTTGAGGATCGCGGTCTTCTCCAGCTCCAGCCCGTTATCCACCAGTTTCGCCACGGCCCACACCAGGTTGGCGACTTCCTGTGGCTTGAAGCGGTCTTTCTCTTCTTTTGATTCGGCTTTGGTTTTTACATGGGGCAACAGCGCGGCTATCGCCTCGTTGAGCTTCGGTGTTTTCTCCAGCCCATTGTCCACCATTTTTGCCATGGCCCACAGCAGGTTGGCAGTACCTTGAGTGTTGAAGTGATCTTTCCCTTCTTGTGATTCGGCTTTGGTTTTCACATGGGGCAGCAGCGCAGCTACGGCCTCTTTGAGCTTCGGCGTTTTCTCCAGCTCCAGCCCGTTGTCTACTAATTTCGCCACTGCCCACAGCAGGTTGGAGATATGCTGAGGGATAAAATGGTCTTTCTCTTCTTTTGATTCGGCTTTGGTTTTTACAAGGGGCAACAGCGTGGCGACGGCTTCTTTGAGCTTTGGTGTCGTCTCCAGCTCAAGCCCGTTGCCCGCCATTTTTGCCAGGGCCCACAGCAGATTGGCGGTACCTTGGGTATCAATACCCATGGCGTCAGGTTTTTGGTTGCACTTAAGTATTACTGCATCAAGTAACGTTGACAAAAAAGCTGCCTGAGCCTCCTTGCTTCTCTCATTCATGTACTTATGTGGGGTAAAAACACCCGCTGATGTAAATGAATGAACCGTTGTCGTCAGGCTTCGCCAAGGCCATCCGCGTGTCGCTTTAAAAGCATGCAACAATGGTATCAGTTGGCATTGTTCACTGTGATTTAATGGTCTTTTTGACCTTGATGTGTATTGTTTGATTGAACAGGCAAATTGACTGTGTTTTTTCCCATTATAGCGATCACCAAAACGAGCAGATATGCTCACCAGGTCATCCATTCTTTCTTGTGTGATAAGAGCATTAAAATCCTGAACAGGTTTTATTGAATGTCTTGGTGAATGGTTAGCAGAGCAGGCGTCAGAGGCAGGATAAAATTCATGACGATCCGGAATATAGGGAAGTGGAGTATTCGTCCACCTCACTGTGCCATACCTGTATCGCCCACTCCCTGAAGCACCGGTATGATCATCTGGTTGATTATAATCATTATTGCCTGATGTTGTGCATGTCCAACTTATACCAGCACCGCTTTTGTCCATAATTATAATTTCATTAATTCATTGAAAATATAAAATGTAGACTACTCTACGTCATCATCGGGCAGCAGTTTTTACTGGCTTTTTTCTCTTCCTTTTTCTCTTTTTGGGTTTATTTATTTGCTCTTCTAAATATTCTTCAGCGGTAAAATAACAGTCATCAGAAAATTGCCCCCCTTCATCAGCAGTAAAATAGGCCTCATCTACCGCCCAGTCGCTGCTGTCAGGGGT
>NZ_JBLYNS010000300.1:0-2853 GCF_049310205.1 Endozoicomonas sp. ALC013
GGGCTCGGTGGGTACAACAACTGCTGCACTGGGGGGAACGCTGTTCATGCCAGGTAACTCCCTTACGTTTTTGGGATTGCTACTCTGACTGTGTTGATCTAAAAAATATCCCGTAACAGGATCCGAAAATATCAAAAAACAGCTTTATAGATTTCATGAATTCCAGAACAGGGCAAAATATCCGAAAAAAAGTGGTTATACAGTCATAACGTACACATTTTTATGGATGCAGGAAGTATAGAGATACAAATTTATTGTCGTTTAAGTAGGCCTGAACTTTAACAGGCCAGCATTGGTTACCGGATTCATGGCTCCTGTGGATGGGCGTGGCCGGGTTCATCAGGAAAGGCTTCATCAAACCCGCGTTTTTTAGCGGGTTGCGGTTTAGAGAGTTCTTCCAGTTTTTTCATGGCCCGGGCATTCCCCAATTCAGCCGCCTTCTGGTACCAGCTCTGCGCTTTGCCGTGATCTGTCGGAAAGTCCGTTCTACCATACTCATACAGCTGGCCCAGGCAGTACATGGCGACAGCATCACCCAGCCCGGCCGCCTTGAGCAACAGGCGTTTTCCCTTGTGCGGATTTGCCGGAAAGTCTTTGCCACCGCGCAGATACAGGACAGCCAAATTGTTCATGGCCGCAGAGCACCTCCGCTTGATCGCGTGCAGATACCAGTGCTCCGCTTTGCGCAGATCTATCTTGAAGCCCACGCCACCATGGTGATACAGGTTGCCAAGGTTGTACATGGCTCCAACACTCCCCAGCCCGGCCGCCTTGAACAACAGGAACGTTCCCCGGTCCGGATCTGCCTCAAAGCCCTCGCCACCATACTGATACAGGTAACCCAGATTGCTCATGGCCAGAACAATCCCCCTCCCAGCCGCCTCCCGGTACCAGTACTCCGCTTTACGCAGATCTACCCCAAAGCCCTCGCCACCATGATGATACAGGTGAGCCAGGAGGCACATGGCTGAAGCATCCCCCAGCACGGCCGCCCTAAGTAACCAGCACTCCGCTTTGCGCAGATCGACCGGAACGCCCTCGCCACCAAACCTGTACAAACGCCCCAGTTCTCTCAGACCGACCAGGTCGGCCCCCCCCCGGTCGGCCAGTAGCAGAGCAACATCGAGGTGCTTATTGGTAGCGGCCAGAGCCAGTGGTGTTTTACCCGGGCTCTGGCCCGCATCCACGTCCGCACCCAGGTTCAGCAGAACCCGGATGATCCCGATATCGCCTTGTTTTGCCGCATTGGTCATCTGCTGCTGCCAGCCCCCGGGCAAGGTCCGGTTTTCCAACAACATATCCTCAATGGCCCTTCGCCCGTAAGGGCACTCAAGATGATCCTTTCTCCAGCGATCAAGGCATTTAAAGTGGAATTTATGCCCGCAGGGCCTGGCTGTGGCGACGTACCTGCCCGCAAACTCGGGATTTTCAGGTCGGTAGAGATCATCGTGGCAGATCGGGCAGTTTGGGGGGGCAGTGGGTATGACTGCTGCAATGGACGAAACACGGTTCATCTAAGGTACCCCTTGCGTGTTTGGGTTGGTTACTCAGACCGGGTAGAACCCAAAAATATCCAGTACCAGGCTCTGAAAATCTCAATGATCATCAACGGGTCACATCTGTGCCGGGAATAATTGCAGCTTTGTGATTAACGCTTGTAGCTGATCTGTCGGGAAGCCCTCGTTAACACCGTTTTATGCCTCCAGCCCCGGATTCGCCTTCCGGGCAGGCGTGGTCGGGTTCATCAGGAAAGGCTTCATCAAACCCGCGTTTTTTAGCGGGTTGCGGTTCAGGGAGTTTTTTCAGGTTTCTCATGGCCGAGGCATCTCCCAGCCCAGCCGCCTTGAGAAACAAGGCTCTTGCCTGGGGCAGATCTACCTCAAAGCCCTCGCCACCATCCCTGTAAAGGCAGCCCAGGTTGTTCATGGCTGAAGCGTTTCCCAGCCCGACCGCCCTGAGCAACAAGCGTTTCCCTTGCTCCGGATTCGCTGGCAAGCCCTCGCCACCGTACAAATACAGGAGGCCCAGGTTGTTCATGGCCACAGAATACTCCAGCCGAACCGCTTCCAGGTACCAGTGCTCCGCTTTGCACAGATCTACCGCAAAGTCCTTGCTACCATGCTCATACAGGTAGCCCAGGTTGTTCATGGCCATAACATCCCCCAGCTCAGCTGCATTTAGATACCATCGTTCCGCTTCATGCAGATCTACCTCAAAGCCCACGCCACCATGCTGATACAGTAAGCCCAGGTTGTACATGGCTGACTCTTCATCCAGCCCGGCCGCCTTGAACAACAGGAACTTCCCTTGCTCCGGATTCGCTGGCAAGCCCTTGCCACCTTCCAAATACAGGAAGCCCAGGTTGTTCATGGCACCAGTATGCCCATGCTCAATCGCCTTTAAGTACCAGAGCTCAGCTTCGTGCAGATTGACCGGAAAGTCCTTGCCACCATGCTCATTCAGGTAGCCCAGATTGTACATGGATATGGCATCATCCAGTCTGGCCGCTTTAATGTACCATCGTTCTGCCTCACGGAGATCTACCGGAAAGTCCGCTCCACCTTGCTCATAGAGTTCGCCCAGGTTGTACATGGCAACAGTGTTATCCAGATCAGCCGCCTTTTGCAGCCAGTATTTTGCCTTGTGCAGATCTGCCGGAAAGCCCTCGCCACCATTGTTATACAGGAGGCCCAGGTTGTTCATGGCTAAGTCATTCCCCAGCATGGCTGCCTTCATATACCAGCGCTCCGCTACATGCAGATTTACCTCAATGCCCTCGCCACCATCCTGGAACAGATCCCCCAGCTTGCACAGACCGATCGGGTCGGGTCCTCCCCTGCTGGCCAGCAGCAG
>NZ_JBLYNS010000301.1:0-2827 GCF_049310205.1 Endozoicomonas sp. ALC013
CAGTGAATTCAGACTCTTTTCTTCTTCAATCTGCAAAGAGGGAAAGCATGATTGGAGTTGATCGCGAACCTCGGATTGACGTTTTGACCTGATAGTCTGGTAATGGGGGACGACCGGACACGCTCTGCCAAGCCAACTTGCCGCCTGGGCAATGGTGCGTTGATCCTCTTCATTGTGCAGGAATGTTTTTTCCAGACGAGTAAACAGGTCATCCATGGGCTTTTCAAACACGTGTTTTTTATTGGCATTGGCGACCAGAGACAGCCTGGCACAGCATACCATTACTCCCCAAAGGGACATCAATATCGCTTGCTGAGAGAACTGAGGGTTGCCATTGATTCCCTCGACAAGCGATTTGAACGTGGTGGTTACCAAGTCCAGCTCAATGAGTTCGCCCAGTTTCGCCATGGCCCACAGCAGGCTGGCGATATGCTGAGGATTAAATTGATCTTTCTGTGCACTTACGTGGGGTAACAGCGTGGCCACGGCTTCGTTGAGTTCTGGTGTCCGCTCCTGCCCATTGTCCATCAGTTTCGCTATGGCCCACAGCAGGCTGGCAATATGCTGAGGAATAAATTGGTTTTTTTGTGCGCTCACTTGAGGTAACAGTGTGGCCATGGCCTCTTTGAGACCCGGTGTCCACTCCTGCCCGTTGTCCACCAGTTTCGCCATGGCCCACAGCAGGTTAGCGATTTCCTGTGGTGTAAAGTTAGCTTTCTGTGTGTTCGTGTAGGGCAACAGCGCGGCCACGGCCTCATTGAACTCTGGCGTTCGTTCCTGCCCGTTGTCCACCAGTTTTGCCATGGCCCACAGCAGGTTAGCGATTTCCTGTGGTTTAAAGTGAGCTTTCTGTGTGTTCGCGTAGGGCAACAGCGCGGCCACGGCCTCATTGAACTCTGGCGTCCGTCCCTGCCCGTTGTCCACCAGTTTTGCCATGGCCCACAGCAGGTTAGCGATTTCCTGTGGTTTAAAGTGAGCTTTCTGTGCGTTCACGTGTCGCAACAGTGTGGCCATGGCCTCGTTGAGTTCTGGTGTCTGTTCCTGCCCGTTGTCCACCAGTTTCGCCATGGCCCACAGCAGGTTGGCGATTTCCTGTGGTTTAAAGTGAGCTTTCTGTGCGTTCACGCGGGGCAACAGCGCGGCCACGGCCCCGTCGAGCTCTGATGTCTGTTCTTGCCCGTTGTCCACCAGTTTTGCCATGGCCCACAGCAGGTTGGCGATATGCTGAGGAATAAATTGGTTTTTTTTTGCGTTCACGTGGGGCAACAGTGCGGCCAAAGCCTCTTTGAGCCCTGGTGTCAACTCATGCCTGTTATCCACCAGTTTCGCCATGGCCCACAGCAGGTTGGTAATTTCCTGTGGTTTAAAATTAGCTTTCTGTGCTTTCACATGCGGCAACAGCGTGGTCACGGCCTCCTTGAACACTGGTGTCTGCTCCTGCCCGTTGTTCACCAGTTTTGCCATGGCCCACAGCAGGTTGGCGATTTCCTGTGGTATAAAGTGAGCTTTCTGTGCGTTCACGTTGGTCAATAGGCTGGCCACGGCCTCATTGAACCCCGGTGTCCGCTCCTGCCCGTTGTCCACCAGTTTCGCCATGGCCCATAGCAGGTTGGCAATATGCTGAGGAATAAATTGGTCTTTCTGTGCGTTCATGTGGGGCAACAGTGCGGCCACAGCCTCGTTGAGCCCCAGTGTTCGCTCCGGCCCGCTGTCTGCCAGTTTCGCCATGGCCCACAGCAGGTTGGCGATTCCCTGGGCATCAATATCCCTGGCTTCAGGTTTTTGGTTGCACTTGAATATTATTGCATCAAGTAGCGTTGTCATTAAGGCAGCTTGAGTGCGCTTAACACGCTCATCTATGGGGTTATGGGGGGTAAAAACACCCGCTGAAGTCAATGAATGAAATGTTGTCGTCAGGCTTCGCCAATTCCAGCTCCGTGTTGCAGTAAAATTTTCCAGCAAACGCATCAGCTGGCTTTGTTCTGCTCGATTCAACGGTCTTTTAGCAGCTGACGTGTATTTTTTAATTGAACTGGCATAATGACCGTGAAGTCTCCCATCATAGCGATCACCAAAACGATAAGATTTCTTCACCAAGCCATCCATTATCTTCTGTCTGGTGAGAGCATTAAAATTTTGAGCAGGGTTTACTGAACGGTACTGTAGATGTTGAGAAGAGCGTGTGGAGGAAGAATGGTAAAATTCATGACGCCCCGGGGCAGTGCGGGAGGGGGTATCCCATTGTCTGACTGTGGCATATCTATATCGTCCACGCCGTGAAGAAGACGCCTGGTCATCCGGTTGGTTGTCATCATTGCCTGATCTTGCGTATTGACCACTGATACCAGCAGAGCTTCTATCCATAACTATATTTCATTAATTCATGAGAATATAAGAAGCAGACTGCTGTTCTGTTCAGAAGTTCATTTTGTTGGAATGTTGATAAATGTAAGCTGTTGGAGAAACGCATCTGCTCCTGATGCCAACCATCCGTTATCTTCAAATCATCCGGGGCGAAATTCAGGGGCAACAGGTCTTCAACGCTGGTAGAACTTTACTTGAATGTGAAAACGTCTCCTGGGTCGAAGGGAGGGGGTTACTGGCTGTTTGTTTTCTTCCTATTTCCTGGTTTGCCGGTTTGCTCTTCTGAATGTTCTTCGGCGGTTAAGTAACCGTGATCTGAGGGTTGCCTGCCTTTATCAGCAGGAACGTATGCCTCATCTGCCCACTCTTTTTTAAGTGACACAGAACCATGCTCCTGTGGCGGGATGCCTATCCTGGTCTTTACTTGATCAATGTATGGTTTCATTAAATCCTGATTGCAAAC
>NZ_JBLYNS010000302.1:0-2760 GCF_049310205.1 Endozoicomonas sp. ALC013
CACAACGATTTAATGAAACCATATATTGATCAAATAAAGATCAGGATAGGCATCCCGCCACAGGGGCATGACTCTGTTTCACTTAAAAGAGGGTGGACAGATGCTGCATACGTTACTGCCGAAGAACATTTACAAGAGCAAACCAACCCGGCAAAGAGGAAGAAAACAAACAGTCAGTAATCGCCTTCCTCCCATCATGTCTCAAGTAAACTTTTCCGCAAAATGAACTTCTGAGCAGAACAGCAGTCTGCTTTTTATATTTTCATGAATTAATGAAATATAATTATGGACAGAAGCTCTGCAGGTATCAGTGGTCAATACGCAAGGTCAGATAACGGTTACAATCAACCGAATGGCCATGCCCCTTCTTCAAGGCGTGGGCGATACCGACATGCCACAGTCAGACCATGGGATCATCCCCCCCACACTGCACCGGGTCGCCATGAATTTTACCATTCTTCTGGAGCAAACTCTTCTCAACATCTACAGGGCCGTTCAGTAAACCCTGCTCAGGATTTTAATGCCCTCATCAAACAGGAAATAATGGATGATTTGTTGAGAAAATCGGATCGTTGCGGTCACCGCTATGATGGGAGACATCACGGTCGATATGCCAGTTCAATTAAAAAATACACGTCAGCTGC
This sequence comes from Endozoicomonas sp. ALC013, assembly GCF_049310205.1. Lineage (NCBI taxonomy): Bacteria > Pseudomonadati > Pseudomonadota > Gammaproteobacteria > Oceanospirillales > Endozoicomonadaceae > Endozoicomonas > Endozoicomonas sp. ALC013. The sequence goes on from NZ_JBLYNS010000302.1 coordinate 645, forward strand.
TAAAGGACCGTTAAATCGCACAGAACAAAGCCAGCTGATGCGTTTGCTGCAAAATTTTACCGCAACACGGAGCTGGAATTGGCGAAGCCTGACGACAACACTGCACTCATTTACTTCAGCAGGCGTTTTTATCCGTCATAAACCCATGGATGAGCGTGTTCAGCTCACTCAAGCTGCCTTATTATCGACGCTACTGGATGCAATAATATTCAAGTGCAACCAAAAACCTGAAGCCAGTGATATTAGTGCTCAGGGTATCGCTAACCAGCTGTGGGCCATGGCGAAACTGGTGGACAACGGGCAGGAGCAGACAGAAGAGTTCAAAGAGGCTGTGGCCGCGTTGTTGCCCCACGTAAACGTACAGAAAGACCAATTTGTTCCTCAGGCTATCGCCAACCTGGTATGGGCCATGGCGAAAATGGTAGACAACGGACAGGAACACACACCAGAACTCAAAGCGACCGTAGCCGCACTGTTACCCCGCGTGAACGCACAGAAAGCCCAGTTTAATGCCCAGGGTATCGCCAACCTACTGTGGGCCATGGCGAAACTGGTGGACAACGGGCTGGAGCCGACAGCAGAGCTCAAAAAGGCCGTGACCGTGTTGTTGCCCCATGTGAACGCACAGAAAAAACAATTTATTCCTCAGGGAATCGCCAACCTGCTGTGGGCCATAGCGAAACTGGTGGACATCGGCCAGAAGCGGACACCAGGGCTCAACGAAGCCGTGGCCGCCCTGTTGCCCGAAGTGAACGCACAGAAAGAGCAATTTATTCCTCAGGCTATCGCCAACCTGCTGTGGGCCATGGCAAAACTGGTGGACAACAGGCAGGAGCAGACACCAGAGCTCAACGAGGCCGTGGCCACGCTGTTGCCCCGTATAAAGGCACAGAAAGACCAGTTTATGCCTCAGAATATCGCTAACCTGCTGTGGGCCATAGCGAAACTGGTGGATAGCGGGCAGGAGTCGACACCAGAGCTCAACGAGGCCGTGGCCGTGCTGTTGCCCCAAGTGAACGCACAGAAAGACCAGTTTATTCCTCAGCATATCGCCAACCTGCTGTGTGCCCTGGCGAAACTGGTGGACAACGGGCAGGAGCAGACACCAGGGCTCAAAGAGTCCGTGGCCACCCTATTGCCCCGTATAAAGGCACAGAAAGCGAAATTTACACCACAGGAAAACGTCAACTTACTGTGGGCCATGGCGAAACTGTTGGACAACGGGTACGAGCGGACACCAGAATTCAAAGAGGCCATGGCCACGCTGTTGCCTTGCGTGAACGCACAGAAAGGCCAATTTAATGCCCAGGGTATCCCCAACCTGCTGTGGGCCATGGCGAAACTGGTGATCAACGGCGAGGAGAGTTCACTTGGGCTCAACAAAACATTGGCCGTGCTGTTGCCCCATGTGAGCGCACAGAAATACCACTTAAATGCCCAGGGTATCGCTATTCTGCTGTGGGCCATGGCAAAACTGATTGACAACGGTCAGGAGTGGACTCCAGAGTTCAACGAGGCTGTGGCCGCGCTATTGCCCCTCGTAAACATAAAGAAAGACCAATTTATTCCTCAGCATATCGCCAACCTGCTGTGGGCCATGGCAAAACTGATTGACAACGGTCAGGAGTGGACACCAGAGCTCAACGAGGCTGTGGCCGCGCTATTGCCCCACGTGCACTTACAGAAAGCTAACTTTAAACCACAGGAAATCGCCAACCTGCTATGGGCCACGGCGAAACTGGTGGACAGCGGGCAGGAGAAGATACCAGGGCTCATGGAGGCCGCGGCCGCGCTGTTGCCCCACGTGAACGCACAGAAAGCTGACTTTACACCACAGACAATCACCAACCTGCTGTGGGTCATGGCAAAACTGGCGAACAATGGGCAGGATCTGACACCAGAGCTCAAAGAAGTCGTGTCCGCGCTGTGGCGCCACGTGAACGCACAGGAAGCTCACTTTAAACCACAGGAAATCACCAACCTGCTGTGGGCCATGGCGAAACTGGTGGATAACGGGCAGGAGCTGACCGCAGGGCTCAAAGAGGCTGTGGCCGTGTTGTTGCCCCACGTAAACATACAGAAAGATCAATTTGTTCCTCAGGCTATCGCCAACCTG
>NZ_JBLYNS010000303.1:0-2746 GCF_049310205.1 Endozoicomonas sp. ALC013
ATGTCTTCTCCAGCTTCCACCTGTTCTCCACCAGTTTCGCCAGGGTCCACAGGAGGTTGGCGATATGCTGAGGAGTAAAGGGGTCTGTCTCTTCTAATGATTTGGCTTTGGTTGTCACATGGGGCAACAGCGCAACCACGGCCTCTTTCAGCTTTGGTGTCTTCTCCAGCTCCAGTCCGTTGTCTACCAGTTTCGCCACGGCCCACAGCACTTTGACGGTCTCTTGTGTGCTGAAGCGGTCTTTCTCTTCTTTTGATTCGGCGTAGGTTTTCACATAGGGCAACAACCAGACCACGGCCTCTTTAAGCCTGGGTGTCTTCTCCAGTTCCAGTCCGTTGTCCACCAGTTTTGCCAGGGCCCACAGCAGGTTAGCGATATGCTGAGGAATAAAGTGGTCTTTCTCTGCTGTTGATTCGGCTTTGACTTTCACATGGGGCAACAGCACGGCCACAACCTCTTTGAGCTGCGTTGTCTTCTCCAGCCCGTTGTCAACCAGTTTTGCCACGGCCCACAGCAGGTTGGCGGTAGATTGAGTGTTAAAGTGGTCTATCTCTTCTTTTGATTCGGCGTTGGCTTTCACATGGTGCAACAGCGCGGCCAGGGCCTCTTTCAACTTCGCTGTCTTCTCCAGCCCGTTGTCAACCAGTTTTGCCACGGCCCACAGCAGGTTAGCGATATGTTTAGGAATAAAGTGGTCTTTCTCTTCTTTTGATTCGGCTTTGGCTTTCACATGGCACAACAGCGCGGCCAGGGCCTCTTTGAGCTTCGCTGTCTTCTCCAGCTCCAGCCCGTTGTCAACCAGTTTTGCCACGCCCCACAGCAGGCTGGCGACTGCCTGTGGCTTGAAGTGGTCTTGCTCTTCTTTTGATTCGGCTTTGGTTTTCACATGGGGTAACAGCGCGGCCACGGCCTCTTTTAGCTGCGCTGTCATCTCCAGCCCGTTGTCCACCAGTTTTGCCAGGGCCCATAGCAGGTTAGCGATATGCTGAGGAATAAAGTGGTCTTTCTCTGCTTTTGATTCGGCTTTGGTTTTCACATGGGGTAGCAGCGCGGCCACGGCCTCTTTTAGCTGCGCTGTCTTCTCCAGCCCGTTGTCTACCAATTTCGCCACCGCCCACAGCAGGTTGGTGATATGCTGAGGAATAAAGTGGTCTTTCTCTGCTTTTGATTCGGCTTTGGTTTTCACATGCGGTAACAGCACGGCCAGTGCCTCTTTTAGCTGCGCTGTCTTCTCCAGCCCGTTGTCTACCAATTTCGCCACCGCCCACAGCAGGTTGGCGATATGCTGAGGAATAAAGTGGTCTTTCTCTTCTTTTGCTTCGGCTTTGGTTTTCACATGGGGTAACAGCGCGGCCACAACTTCTTTGAGCTTGGGTGTTTTCTCCAGCCCCAGCCCGTTGTCCACTAATCTTGCCACGGCCCACAGCAGGTTGGTGATATGCTGAGGAATAAAGTGGTCTTTCTCTTCTTTTGATTCGGCTTTGGTTTTCACATTGGCCAGCAGCGCGGCCACGGCCTCTCTGAACGTCGGTGTCTTCTTCAGACCATTGTCCAACAGTTTCGCCACGGCCCAAAGCAGGTTGGCGACTGCCTGTGGATTGAAGTGGTCTTTCTCTTCTTTTGATTCAGCTTTGCTTTTCACATGGGGCAACAGCGCGGCTACGGCCTCTTTTAGCTGCGCTGTCTTCTCCAGATCCAACCCGTTTTCGACCAGTTTCGCCAGAGCCCACAGCAAGTTGGCGACTTCCTGTGGCTTGAATTGGTCTTTCTCTTCTTTTGATTCGGCTTTCGTTTTCACATGGAGCAACAGCGCGGCCACAACTTCTTTGAGCTTCGGTGTCTTCTCCAGCTCCAGCCCGTTATCTACCAATTTTGCCACTGCCCACAACTGGTTGGCGATATGCTGAGGAATAAAGTGATATTTCCCCTCTTTTGAGTCGGCTTTGATTTTCACCAGGGGCAACAGCGCGGCCACGGCCTCTTTGATCTTCGGTGTTTTCTCCAGCTCCAGCCCGTTACCAACTATTTTTGCCAGGGCCCACAGCAGGTTGGCGGTACCTTGGGCATCAATATCCCTGGCTTCAGGTTTTTGCTTGCACTTAACTATTACTGCATCAAGTAACGTTGACAATAACGCTGCCTGAGCCTCCTTACTTCTCTCATTCATATATTTATGAGGGGTAAAGACACCCGCTGACGTAAATGAATGAACTGTTGTCATCAGGCTTCGCCAGAGCCATCCGGGTGTCGCTTTAAAAGCGTGCAACAATGGTATCAGTTGGCATTGTTCACCACGATTTAATGGTCTTTTTGACCTTGATGTGAATTGTTTGATTGAACAGGCAAATTGACTGTGTTTTTTCCCATCATAGCGATCACCATAATGAGTAGATATCCTCACCAGGTCATCCATTTTTGCTTGTGTGATGAGATCATTAAAATCCTGAACAGGTTTTATTGAATGTCCTGGTGGATGGTGAGCAGAACAGGCGTCAGAAGCAGGATAAAATTCATGACGCTCCGGGATATAGGGAAGTGGAGTATTCGTCCGCCTCACTGTGCCATACCGGTATCGTACACTTCCTGAAGCACCTGCATGATCATCCGGTTGATTATAATCATTACCTGATGTTGTACATTTCCAACTTATACCAGCACTGCCTCTGTCCATAATTATATTTCATTAATTCATGGGAAATATAAAATGTAGACTACTCCACGGCATCAACAGGCAGTAGTTTTTACT
>NZ_JBLYNS010000304.1:0-2729 GCF_049310205.1 Endozoicomonas sp. ALC013
GTGATACAGAGCCATGCCCCTGTGGCGGGAAGCCTATCCTGGTCTTTATTTGATCAATGTATGGTTTCATTAAATCCTGATTGACAAGCATGTTAGCTGGGATTTCAATGACCTCAAATCCTGCTTTTTGCAACAGCGCGATTTTCAGCAGCGTCGAACCCTTCCTGGTGTTGAAATCACCACCCACATAATGAGACGGTCCCTGAACTTCAATCACCATGTTGTGATCTGGCAGTAGCAGGTCAACCGGAGGCAGTGAGTTCAGACTCTTTTCTTCTTCAATCTGCAAAGAGGGAATGCATGATTGGAGTTGATTGCGGAATTCGACTTGAGGTTTTGACATGATTGTCTGGTAATGGGGGACGAACGGGCATGATCTCCCAAGCCAACTTGCGGCCATGGCAATAACGGATTGTTCCTCTTCATTGTCTGGGAATGTATTTTCCAGGCGAGTAAACAGGTCATTCATGTGTGTTTCAAGCACGTTATTTTTATTGGCATTGGAGAGTAGAGATTGCCTGGCACAACATACCATTACTCCCCAGAGAGAGAGCGATATCTCTTGCTTAGGGAGCTGAGGTTTTTTACTGATTCGGTAGACAAGGGATTCAACCGCAGATGTAACCACGTTCAGCTCAACAAAGTCACCCAGTTTCGCCATGGCCCACAGCAGGTTGGCAATACCCTGGGCATTAAATTGGTCTATTTGTGCGTTCACGTGGGGCAGCAGCGCTGCCACAGCCTCGTTGAGCCCTGGTGTCCACTCCTGCCCGCTGTCCACCAGTTTCGCCATGGCCCACAGCAGGTTGGCAATATGCTGAGGAATAAATTGGTCTTTCTGTACGTTCACCTGGGGCAACAGCGCGACCACAGCCTCGTTGAGCCCTGATGTCTGCTCCTGCACGTTGTCCACCAGTTTCGCCGTGGTCCATAGCAGGTTGGCGATTTCCTGTGGTTTAAAGTTAGCTTTCTGTGCGTTCACGTCGGGCAATAGGCTGGCCACGGCCTCATTGAGCCCCGGTGTCCGCTTCTGCCCGTTGTCCAGCAGTTTGGCCATGGCCCACAGCAGGTTGGTGATACCCTGTGGTGTAAAGTTAGCTTTCTGTGCGCTCACTTGGGGCAACAGTGCGGCCACGGCCTCGTTGAGTTCTGGTGTTTTCTCCTGCCCGTTGTCCACCAGTTTCGCCATGGCCCACAGCAGGTTGGCGATGTGCTGAGGAATAAATTGGTTTTTTTTTGCGTTCACGTGGGGCAACAGCGCGGCCACGGCCTCGTTGAGTTCTGGTGTTTGTTCCTGTTCGTTGTCCACCAGTTTTGCCATTGCCCACAGCAGGTTGGTGATATGCTGAGGAATAAATTGGTTTTTTTTTGCGTTCACGTGGGGCAACAGTGTGGCCATAGCCTCTTTGAGCCCTGGTGTTTGCTCCTGCCCCTTGTCCACCAGTTTTGCCATGGCCCACAGCAGGTTGGCGATACCCTGTGGTGTAAAGTTTGCTTTTTGTGCGCTCACGTGGGACAACAGCGCAGCCACCGCCTCGTTGAGCTCTGGTGTTCGCTTTTGCCTGTTGTCCACCAGTTTCGCTATAGCCCACAGCAGGTTGGCGATTTCCTGTGGTTTAAAGTTAGCTTTCTGTGCGTTCACGTGGGGCAGCAACGCGGCCACGGCCATGTTGAGCCCTGGTGTCAATTCATGCCTGTTATCCACCAGTTTCGCCATGGCCCACAGCAGGTTGGTAATGCCTTGGCTATTGAATTGGTCTTTCTGCGCGTTCACGAGGAGCAACAGCGCGGCCACGGCCTCGTTGAGATCTGGTGTTTGCTCCAGCCCGTTGTCCACAAGTTTTGCCATGCTCCATAGCAGGTTGGTAATGTCCTGGGCATTAAATTGGTTTTTCTTTGCGTTCACGAGGGGCAACAGCACGGCCACAGTCCCTTTGAGCCCTGGTGTCTGCTTACGCCCATTGTCCACCAGTTTCGCCATGGCCCACAGCAGGTTGGCGATTTCCTGTGGTTTAAAGTGAGCTTTTTGTATGTTTACGTGAGGCAACAGCGCTGCCACGGTCTCTTTGAGTTCTGGGGTCCGTTCCTGCCCGTTGTCTACCAGTTTCGCCATGGCCCACAGCAGGTTGGTGATTTCCTGTGGTTTAAAGTGAGCTTTCTGTGCGTTCACGTTGGGCAATAGGCTGGCCACGGCCTCGTTAAACTCTGGTGTTCGCTCCTGCCCGTTGTCCACCAGTTTCGCCATGGCCCACATCAGGTTGGCAATATGCTGAGGAATAAATTGGTCTTTTTGTGCGTTCATGTGGGGCAACAGTGCGGCCACAGCCTCTTTGAGCCCTGGTGTTCGCTCCTGCCCGCTGTCTACCAGTTTTGCCATGGCCCACAGCAGGTTGGAGACACCCTGGGCATCAATATCCCTGGCTGGAGGTTTTTGGTTGCACTTGAATATGATTGCATCAAGTAGCGTTGACAGTAAGGCAGCTTGAGTGCGCTTAACACGCTCATCTATGGGGTTATGGGGGGTAAAAACACCCGCTGAAGTAAATGAATGCAGTGTTGTCGTCAGGCTTCGCCAATTCCAGCTCCGTGTTACGGAAAAACTTTGCAGTAAACGTATCAGCTGGCTTTGCTCGGCTTGATTTAATGGTCTTTTAGCAGCTGACGTGTATTTTTTAATTGAATTGGCATATAGGCCGTGATCTTTCCCATCATAGTGATCACCGAAACAG
>NZ_JBLYNS010000305.1:0-2691 GCF_049310205.1 Endozoicomonas sp. ALC013
CTGGATATGGACTTTCTCATCCGTAGAGTGCGGGAAGCGGATGGTTAGGCCACGTGAAGTCAGTTTTTTGTATTAAGAAAAAAACATAACCCGGGAACTTTTACATCACTGGATGGATCAATGATGCAAGTATTTTTTGTACATATTTCCAATGTACTTTTATGCAACATCATCGAGGCTTGTTTATGATTCAACAACCCATTCAGCAACCCATTCAGCAACCAATTTATGACAGCGCTTCCCAATGTTCAGGGAATGGCGTCGAACATTCCTGGCTCGGCCATGGTGTTGCTGTTGCTAAAGCATTTGTGAAATCATTGATTCCGATGGAAGATCCTCGCTTCAGTATTAATCCCGATAAAGCACTGGAAGGTATTGGGCGACTGGCCACGGCAACTATCGTGCCGTTGAGTCCCATGCTTTTCATAGCGAAAGATATTGCCGATGCCTGGTTCGGTAGCTGTGTGCCCGGTCCGGATGTCAAACCGGAATTACCACAGACATCAAAAGCAACCGGGGAAGAGGCTCAGGAAAAAGAACCCGGCCTGCAAGACGTACCCCTTCAACAGCCATCTGCAGCCCGCTATCAAGGGAGTCAGGGAACCAGAGGACTGCTGGCACTTGGCACGCTGGCCAGCTTTTTTCAGTATGCCAATTCGAATGACAGTGCCGATTGTCCACAACCCATAAAGATGCCCATAAAGATTAATGATACGAAAACCCTGGACAAGATTGGTCGAGATCCCTGCTATCCAATGAACGGTATATACCAACAGACGGCGGATATTGTTGTCACTCAAGACTTTCAATCCATTGGCAATGATACCGATCCATTCACCGGGCAGTACGATGGGCAGTGCCGTACCATCAGCGACCTGCCGGACTGTTTTGTTGCCACTCTGAAAGGCCGCATCAGTGACCTTCACTTGACTGGTGCCAATATAATAAATTCCACAAAGGTGACTGGGTTAGCAGCCTGTGTTGTTGAAATTAATGGCACAGTCAGTGGTGTCCGGGCCAAAAATGCTCATGTTTCCACCTTGGGTGACAAAGCTTACGCCGGCATTGGGGGAGGGGAGGTTAAAGGAACGGTTGCCAACATCACGGCGGTGGACAGCGCGGTGGAAACCTCGGGTGAACGTGGATACGCCGGCATCGGGGGGGGGATAGTTCACGATGGAGGAATGGTTGCCAACACCACGGCGGTGGACAGCACGGTCAAAACCAACAAGGGTCAATCTGCACACGCCGGCATTGGAGTGGGGGTGGTTGCCCCTGGAGCAACGGTTGCCAACACCACGGCGGTGAAAAGCACGGTCGAAACCTTGGGTCTTTATGCACGCGCCGGCATCGGGGGGGGGGTGATTGATGGAAATGTTGCCAACACCAGGGCGGTGAACAGCACGGTCAAAACCTCGGGTACTTATGCGCACGCCGGCATTGGAGGGGGGTGGGTTGACACTGTAGGAACGGTTGCCAACACCAGGGCGGTGAACAGCACGGTCAAAACCTCGGGTACTGATGCATACGCCGGCATCGGGGGAGGGCAGGTTTCCGGAAATGCAACGGTGGTTGCCAACACCACGGCAGTGGACAACAGCACGGTCGAAACCTCGGGTAAATCAGCATCCGCCGGCATCGGGGTGGGGGCGGTTTTCGATCAAGGAAAGGTTGCCAACACCACGGCGGTGAACAGCACGGTCGAAACCTCGAGTACTGATGCAAACGCCGGCATCGGGGTGGGGGCGGTTTACGATCAAGGAAAGGTTGCCAACACCACGGCGGTGAACAGCATGGTCAAAACCTCGCGTGAAAAAGCATGCGCCGGCATCGGGGGAGGGCAGGTTTCCGGAACTGCAACGGTTGCCAACACCACGGCAGTGGACAGCACGGTCGAAACCTCGGGTGAAAATGCATACGCCGGCATCGGGGCGGGGGCGGTTTACGATCAAGGAACGGTTGCCTGCACCACGGCGGTGGACAGCACGGTCAAAACCTCGGGTAATTCTGCATACGCCGGCATCGGGGTAGGGCAGGTTGCCCATAACGCAACGGTTGCCAACACCACGGCAGTGAACAGCACGGTCGAAACCTCGGGTGAAGGTGCATACGCCGACATCGGGGCAGGGAAGTTTGCCAATAACGAAAAGGTTTCCAACACCATGGCGGTGAATAGCTATGTCATCATGAAAAAGGATTTTGGACCTGAATCCAATGAGCAGCTTCTTTGCCAAAAAGCTGACCCACGTGTTTTAACAGCCAATTGCGCTTTGGGACCTGAATCCAATGAGCAGCTTCTTTGCCAAAAAGCTGACCCACGCGTGTTAACAGCCAATTGCGCTTCGGGAACTGAATTTCCGGATGCGTTGGATTTTTCGTACGGTGATGTTTGCCCGGTAAATGCCGCTAGAGTGTCAACAACCGCTTCGGCGTCGACGGCCACTACAGAGTCAACAGCGGCGGCGTTAGCAGCCGCCACAGTGTCAGCAGACGCTACAGCATCAACAGCCGCTACGGCGATCATTACCACAGGTACCCTTGTGGCAGCGGGCGGATTGGGGATTGTCGGCTATTCAACCTATCTATGGATTACCGGTTACCGGCACGGGTTGCGTGGTAAGGAGCTGGCGAAGAAACCCCTGACTCGTGGTAAAGAACTGGCTAGCGCTGCGGTCAACTCGGTATCACATT
>NZ_JBLYNS010000306.1:0-2657 GCF_049310205.1 Endozoicomonas sp. ALC013
CTACTTGTTGGTATTGAACAATGTCAACATCACTGGCACTGATTTTGTTAGAAAGTATATGGGCTTATCCATTCAGCAAAGTTCTGGAGGGGGATTCTGGGATGGTTATGGCGCTTTCAGAATGAAAGTACTGGCTCATAACGGGACAACAACCCCAGTGGCCAAAGAGTATTCTGGTCTGCGACTAATGGACGACACATTTTCCTCAGTAAATGTCTCCGGCCAGATCTCCATCACGCCGGGAGGCAGTGGCTTTAGCGCAATCACTGGTCACCTGCAAACCGGTAACGGTAACCCTTATTTGTATGCCACGATGTCAGCGGAATGGGGCGGAGCGATGCACGGAATAAAGCTGTTTGCCAGTGTGGCTGACAAGCTGTCCGGTTCGGTTTCCCTGTATGGCTTGAAAAAGTAAACGCCCATGAAACTGGACATCACTTCCTTCACCGGCGAGGTCCCCTGGCTGGACAGCCATCTGCTGGAAGACACCCAGGCAGAGGCCGCCATTGACTGCCGGTTGACCAATGGCAGCCTGCGAGCCTACTACGCCCCTGCCGATGAACAGGCCCTGAATGCCACGCCGAAGTCCATCTACCTCTATCGCAACGAAGGCAGCCGGTACTGGTTCGACTGGACCACGGACGTGGACGTGATCCGTTCCCCGGTGGCCGACGATCCTAATAACCGGGTTTACTACACCGGCACGGTGAAAGGGCCCCGCTACACCGATAACGGCCTGGCCTTGAGTGGTGGCAGTGACTATCCGGTTAATGATCATCAGCTTGGACTGCCGGAACCGGACGTGGCTCCCGTGGTGACGCTCAGTGGTACAGCGCTGGACGATGCTGAAGAAGTGGATGCCGAAACCCGTTTCTATACCTACACCTGGGTGGACGAAAACGGACGGGAAGGGCCGCCATCGCTGCCCTCCGGTGAGATTGTGGTGAAGCCCGGTGAAACGGTGGACATTACCGTGGGTGCCGGTCCCGGTGCCGTGGACCTGAATATCACCCATTACCGGATTTACACCAGCACCCAGATCGGCGTGTACCAGCTTTGCACTCAGATCAACAATGCCGGAACGGTGGCCACCGATACCCCCGTAGGTGTCACCACTGTGGTGGATCAAACGCCGTTGGACCAACGGGGCGGCATCCTGAAAACCATCGGCTGGGTTGCGCCACCCAACAACCTGCAAGGCATGGTGGTACTGCCCGGTGGCGTGGCGGCAGGGTTCTCTGGCAAGGAGCTGATGTTCAGTGAGCCTTACCATCTGTATGCCTGGCCAGCGGCCTACCGGCTGGCGGTGGAGTATGAGATTCAGTCGCTAGCAGTGGCCGCCAACAGTGTGATCATTGTCACGGAGGGTTATCCCTATGTGGCCTTTGGCACCGAACCCAGTGCCATGACCCTGGAACGGCTCGATACGGCACACGCCTGCATCAGCAAGCGTAGCATGGTGGATATGGGGGATATGGCCCTGTATGCCTCCCCCGATGGTCTGGTGCGGATCGCTGGCGGCCGGGCGGAGTTGATGACCCGCAATATCATCAATCCGGAAGACTGGCGGCAACGGTTCAAGCCACAGACCATCCATGCCTGCTTCCATGATGGCCGGTACTTTGGTTTTTATGGGGACGCTATGGACTCTCCAGACGATAAAGGCGGCTTTATCTTCAGTCCTGACAGCGGCACCTTTACCGAGCTCGGCACATACGCTGATGCCTGTTACCGTGATCTTCAGGACGACAGCCTGTATCTGGCCATTGGCGACACCATCAAGGCGTGGGACAAAGGCACTGCACTGATGCCCTATCGGTGGCGCAGCAAGGTGTTTCAGGGTAAGCCTGCCCTGTTCAGTTCGGCAAGGATCATGGCCGACAGTTATACCGACCTGGTGTTTCGGGTGTTTCGGGATGAACAGCAAATTCTGGAACTGCCGGTCACGTCTGGCCGGGGCTTCCGACTCCCCGCATGCCGGGGCAGTCGCTGGCAGTTTGAGTTGGCAGGTACTGATACCGTGACCGCCTTGATTGTGGCCAGCTCGATGGCAGAGCTTTAGGGCAGCCATTCCTCATTCATAATCTGCCCATAGGTCCATGGGCAGGTATCCGGGAAATCCCCTTCGGTCAGGGTCTGGTGTTTTTGCAGGTAGGGGCGCAATTCTTCAACGGCTTCCTTGCGCGCCTTGGCATACAGGCTCTCCAGTGACTCCGGCAACAGGGTTTTGAGGGATGGGTTGTCGGCCAGCCGGTCACGGATGTTTCTCCGGCAGCGGTGGATCGTACCGAACCATTCTGCGCAGTTATAGGGCATGGGCAGGTCAGGGTTTATGAATTGACTCTGGTGCTGATATTTAAGCAAGTGGGATAACAGGGTTTTGCAGTGGGAAGTCAGGGAGCTTCGATTGCTTTTACCCACGTCGCCCAGTTCCTCTAACAGGTTTTTAATATCCAGCCGGTCAAGTTGGCCGGATAGCAATAATTGTTTCTGCTGCTCTGCCCATTGCTCATAGTCGGTGTCGTAGAGATTGTTTTTGCTGTTCTGCATTGCCTGCATCCTTTTTATTTACTGTTCACCATTTTAGGTTACCCATGGCCAAATTTCCCGCGCTGCCCGCCAGCGTAGACCGCTACGTGCGCGAGTTCCTGAACCGT
>NZ_JBLYNS010000307.1:0-2645 GCF_049310205.1 Endozoicomonas sp. ALC013
ACGGCGGTCAGGGCGTTCCTGTCGGCCGCTTGCAAGGATGGAGCGACCGCCCTCTTCATCGCTGCCCAGAACGGGTACGGCGCGGTTCTGAATTTTTTGCTTGAACAGGGCGCTGACCCGGAACAGAAATGGGCTCTTTGCTTTCTCGGGAAATACCGGGTCTTTAAATGGTGCTTCGCCAGGTCGCCTTTGAAGGCTGCAGGCAAGAGCGGCCATCTAGTTACGGAACGCCGCCTGGAATGCCTCCTTCAAGAAAAAAGGAGAGCCGTCAAACTGCCAAGGACAATAGCGGTGAATGAGACTGTCGCCTTAATGCCGGGCATTGAGGAAACCAGGCTGTGACTCTCTACCCGCAGTTTTAATCAAGAGAGTCTTGTTTACCTGCCGAATTTTGCTTCAGGTTTTATCTGTGGGAGCCGTCACCCATTGCGGTTCAAAAAATCCTGAACCGATTCACCCGACACTCATACCCATCAATCACGCCGCTCTCATAATACCCCGCCCAGTCATAGAAAAACGGTGTCCAGCTACCACTGGGCATCAAGTTCATCAGGCCAATACAGACAAATAGCACACAAGCGCTGATCCCATACTCCACAGGCTCCACGGTTCTGAAACGTCCGCCGAACAGGTGGAATCTCCGGTCAGAATAAGACGACAACGGCACACCAGACACCGTCATGGCATCGGTCAGAATATGCGTCACCCCACCCCAACAAACCGCTGTAAGAACCGTGCTAAGCCATTGTCCGGCAGAAGGAAAATCCCGGCCTGCCACGCCAGCGACCACACGCTCAGATAGTGGGCCACCGTCCGGTGCTTTACCGGCCTGCCAACAAACTTCAGCACCCACTGCATCCAGTCCCGCGCAGTGGTCCCGATAATGGTCGGCGGCACCAGTCGTACGTCATAAACGGCCGTGACCGACCCGGCAATCAGAACATGGTTCACCCACTTCATGGTGCGTCGTACACCGCCGGGTCCGGGCTCACGTGTATAACCACGGAAAACGGCACATGATCCGGGTCATACTCAAGCGGATCATCAATGCTGCCGGTTTCCTTGCCCATATACAGCACCGCAAGGCGGTCAATCTTCAGGCCCAGCGCTTGTGCCACTCTGGCAGTGCTTTTGCCGTTGTCCGTCGTTTCCAGGAACGCTTTGCAAAAGGCCTCGCTACCGTAGTCTGCCCGATGATCGATCAGCACCTTATTGGTGCCCGGGTTCGATATGCCGCATCGCTCAATGGTGCTTGGCAATTCCAATGGCCAGCCCTTTTTTTTAAACGCCCATTGGTACTGCCAGGCAATCACCGTGCTCATATAGATATCGTGCGGGTTAATGTTGCCTTCCTTCACGTTGTTCTTGAACTTCCAGTGTTTCTGGGTGAATTCATTGCAAAAGCGGTATTTCCAGGGGTGTCCGTTGGTGATCCCTTCCCCACAGGTGCGTGTCTGGCCGTAGTAATCCGTCGTTGTCGTTAAGGCATGCATTGTTTCCAGCTTGTCGGCCTGTTTGCTGAGTGAATCCTGCAATTTTTCCCGTATCTTGCGGTCTCTGCGGATGCCGGTATAGACGTTTTCCAGGGTTTGGTATTCCGTGATGGCCGTATCCTCAACAATCCAGTCCCACAAAGCCTTGTCCTCCCTGGGGGGGATCAGCGCCTCAAGCTGGCGCTCAAGTGCCTGCTGCAGTGCCAGGCGCTGGTGTTCATCCTGCTCTGCCAACCGCACAATCCGCCCGTCCGCCGTCATGCCAAGGGCGTTCAGTGGCTCATTGCCGGGGTTGTCCGCCAGGTAGCGCTCAATGGCCTGTGTCGTTGCTTCCGTCGCTGCTGTTGTGGGGTTCACTGGGGTTATCCTTTTCCGGGTGTGGGGCCAGTACCGGCAACGCCGCTACCTGTTTCAGCCAGGCATTGGGCCGTGACCGACCCGGCAATCAGAACATGGTTCACCCACTTCATGGTGCGCCGTACACCTTCGGGTCCGGACTGACATGAACTTGCACACTAAAATCTCCTGAGGCCTCATCGGGATCAATATCCCAATCAATCCGCTCAACTGGCCTGGTGTCAAAAAAAACATTCAGGCCACAAATCATTAGTCCCAGGTCTTGCGCCACTCTGACTGTGCTCTTGCCATTCACAGTCGTTTCCAGGAAGGCTTTCACGAAGGTGTCGGAATCAAACCTGTCTTTATGCTCAACCAGGCACTCCACGGTTTGTTCATTTGTGATCCCACATCGTTCTATGATGGTCGGCAGTTCCAATAGCCAGCTCTCATGGCGGGCAGTCTGTTCAAACTGGTGAACAATCAAGTTGCTCATGTAAAAGACATGTTTGGCAGCCTTGCCTGTTTTATAATTGCGTTTGAATTCCCAGTGCGTCCGGGTTAATTTATTCTCAAAATCGCAATCCCAATCGGTACCATCCTCAAGCACCCCGCTCCCCCTGGTCATGATATTGCCAAGACTGTCATATACCGTCCTGGTCTGTTTGTTTATGACGGCAAATTTATCGGCATAATCAGTCTTCAAAGTGGCCAGGCGGTCCCGGATCTGCCGGTCCCGCCAGATCCTCTTCTGGTAATCCCCCAGGGTTTGTACAGTGGCTAGCGTGTTCTTGATCATCCTGTACCTGTCCGTCA
>NZ_JBLYNS010000308.1:0-2642 GCF_049310205.1 Endozoicomonas sp. ALC013
TGTTTCCGGGCTAAAACTGTCCAGCAGGGAACGCTGGTCCAGAATCTCGTCCACCGACTGGCCACGGTTGCGGCTGTCTTGCAGGATACGGCTGGCTTCCACCAGTGAATCAATAACACCATAGCCTCCGAGTTCAGGATCTATACCCTTGGCCCTGGCAAAGTGCGGTGCCGCCATAGCCAGCGACTTGATCAGGTTCTTCAGGTCCGGTTTGTCGTCCTCGGCAAATAGGCTGTTCAACCGTTCATCATCGTAGGCTTTCATAAACAGGGCCGACTCTACCCGGTCGCGCATCTGTTTATTCCAGTGACCCTCTCTGGTCTTCAGCTCTGCGGATTCGTCACCGAGCCGGTCAGCGAACCGGGCAAGAAAGGTGTCATTACTGCGGTGCAGCAAGTCGCCCGTGCCATCGGTATCGAAGTGGTTAAGGTCTTCCTGGGTAATACGGCTGGCGTCCAGCTTGGCTTTTTCCGCCGGAGACATCGTAGCGGTTTCGGGCTTATTGGCCTCCTTGGTAAAGGATACCCGGTCTTCGGTATCGAGCTTGCCCTGACGCTGGCGCACCAGTACCGGTTCTTTGAAGCCGTCTATAGCCTCCGGCTTCAGGCCAAAGGCCTCGGCGTTGTCCTTCAGATACTGACGGTAGGCTTCAGCCCGGTCCCCATAAAGGCGGTATGCCTTGCGGATTGCAGACACCCGGCCATTGCCGCTTTCCACCACCCGGTCACTGCCGATGATCGGCGCGCCACTGCTGGCCAGCGGGTTAGCGCCCAGTTTCTTCGGGTTCAGCTTGCTGGCAATGCCCCGGATCTGGGTTTCACTGGCCTGCCTTGCCCGATCCCTCGGTTGCAGTTCTGCCGGGTAGTCCGGGTTGACCCTGCCGGTGTCGTTGTGACTGGTGATCAGGTCGGACTGTTCATAGAGGGCATACTGCGTGCTGACTTCCCGTTCATCGGCCATCACCGTTTCATCGGCCTTGCCCAGTACCGGCTTTTTTCCAGAAGGGACTCCTGCTTTTTCCTGTGGTGTTAGCCTGAGCCCTTTTTGTACCTGCGTTTCGGCTTTTTGAATTTCCCGGTTAAAGCCTTCGCTGTCTCCGCTTTCAATCATCCATTTCAAAATTTCCAATGGCTCAGTCAGGTCTTTCGGGGTTCTGCCCATACCCTCCTTGCGGGCTTCAATCTCCAGTTGCCGATGGTTATGGATCAACCGGCGCACCCGGCGTTTTTTCTCGCTGGCTCCCTTGCCCTGCCAATTAAAGGAACGGAACAACCGGTTCATGTTGCTGACCCGTTCCGTGTAAACAGCCAAATCCTGTTCGGGGTTGCCGGTGTAGCTGCCCGGTTCAGCGTTTTCTATCTTGTCACCAACCTTAACTGGCTTCATATTGGTGTGGGGTTTGACGGCTTTGCCCTGCCACTCTGGTTTCGTCTGTGCTGGCAGCACCTCGCCAGTCGGTTTTGACCACGGCTCTGACTCGACGATCTGCCGGTTGTTGATGGACTGGCGGTTCGGGGTTTGACCTTCCAACCCCACTGAGCGGCCATTCCACTGGCTCGGCTGCTCCATGTTGTTAGCTGGGTCGGCAGTCTCTACATAGCGTTGGCCAAACCGCACTGCTTCTGCCGGATTACCGGGTCGGTTGCGTTGCCAGGCTGGCTGATCATAACCACTGAAATCCTGCGGCCCGGCATTCGGGTTGTCGGACACACCGCCACCACCGGGAGGATCGTTCGGGTTATGGTCATCCCATCCTGTAGGAATATCCATTTTCGGATCAGGCGGGTGGTGCTGCCCGGTCAATGGGTCGGTATAGCCCTGGTGATGATCTGCCCAGCCTTCCGGTGCGGCCTGTGCTTCGGCTTCGGCCTGCGGCACCTGCTCGCCATGATGCTGCAACCAGCTCTCCAGATTGGCAATGGCCATGGCGTTCTGCCGCAGTTGCTCTGCCAGCATGGTCTGGTCGGCGTTGGGCTCCTGCATCTGGTCTTGCAGGGTCTGGTGCTGACTCATTAAGTCGTTCAGTTTTTCCTGAGTGGCACTGACCTGTTCCGGGTTCCGTACCCGGCCAAGGCCACCCACCAGACCACCCACCGGACCACCGATGACCATACCGGTCACGGCCTGCCCCAGGGCATTATCGGTCAGGCCGACATTCTGACCGGCCTGCTGCTGGCCATAGTTCTCGGCCATCTGCTGGCCGTAGCCTTCACCGAACTCCTGGGTTCCTTCAGTCAGCAACCCTTTCAGGGCATTGGTGCCACGGGTGCCAGCGTTTTTCAGGATAATGTTTTCCAGGGCAGGCCCACCGATGCCCATGGACAATGCCCCAACCCCTGCGCCCGGCAGGAAAGCAGCCTGTGCCGCTTCTTCGGCCAGCAGTGCCTTGGCCTGCTCAAAAGGCGCACGGGTATCGCCGCCCCCGGCCTGTTCATAGGTCTGCTGATACAGTTCCTGGAACCGGGGATTGTCTTTCAGGTCCTCATAGCCGAGGTTCAGGATGGTATTTTTTGCGCCTTCTGCCGCAGATCCACCGATCATGGCACCGCCGGTCAGTCCATAACCGGTATGATTGCCTACCTTGTCGATGGTATTGGCGAGTCCCTGTACGCCACGGGCTTCGGCCAGTGTTCCCACGTTGG
>NZ_JBLYNS010000309.1:0-2618 GCF_049310205.1 Endozoicomonas sp. ALC013
AGGCGACCCCGTAGCGAGAATTGCGAGAAATTGAGGATAAAAATTCCTGCTTCTGAGGAGAATAGCGGGGCTATTTGACGAAGAAGCAGGAATTTTTAGACCAATTTATCGCAACCGCAGTAGGACAGTCTTAAGTCCGACAGGCTCCTCGCTGGCCGACAGCAAATACAACCAATATTTGCTAACCATGAAAATACAAGGCAACTGCCTTATTTACTTTCAGAAGCTAACAGAGAAAACCGCCCGCCAACACAAAAATAAAGTAGAGCATCAGTCTGTGAGTAAGTGATTATGCTCACGATACCGACTATTCTACAGGGATGCATTGCCGTTAATCACTAACTTACCCCAACCCCGTTATTATGAAATAATGAAAGGTTTTCAGACCAATTCTTTCACCACCACAACACTGTGCCCCGGCACCTCGTACCACCCCTGATTCAAAATCACCTCTTCCCGGAAAGCTTCTCCATTATCCAGATCCGTGGATAAAACTCTTTGCCAGCGAACGGCATTGCCACTATCAGGCAAGTTAAAGCGCCGGGTTTCAGCCTCATTATTGACCAATAGCACCAGGCTGGACTGGCTATCCACAGGGCAGCGATAGCGCATCTCCAATGCACGACCACGCTCATCAGGCAGCATTGCTGCGGTCAGAGGTACGCCTTCAGTATTAAACCATTCAAGCTCAGCGCTGTGCCACTGCCTGTCATCTGTCTGATAACGAATGCCCAGCAATGGCTCTGACTTGCGTAGATGAATAAGCATTGAGGTGAACTGTTGCAGCTCGGCACCATCAGGGTTCTCATCACTATTGCCGTTTCCAGCCAACCACGACCAGTCAACCCAGCCAATGGGATTATCCTGACAGTAAACATTATTATTGCCATGCTGACTGTTACCAAACTCATCACCCGCCATCAGCATAGGGATACTGCGGGAAAACATCAGCGTCGCCAGCAGGTTTTTTCGTACACGCAGCCGCAGCTGTTGAATAGCAGGGTCACTGGACGCCCCTTCAACGCCATAATTCCAGGAGAGATTATGTTGGTCACCGTCCCGGTTACCCTCACCATTAGCGAGGTTGTGCCGGTGCTCAAACGACACCAGGTCGCGCAGGGTAAAACCATCATGACTGCAGATATAGTTAACACTTCCAGCCGGTCTGCCTGGCCCGAAAATATCTCTGGAGCCGGTCAGACGCCAGGCGATATCCACCACCTGGTCTTTGTCACCACGCCAGAATGATCGTATACCACCGCGATAACGGTCATTCCACTCATGCCAGTCCCTTGGGAAACCTCTCAGGCGATAACCTTCAGGCCCCAGGTCCCAGGGTTCTGCAATCATCTGCCGGGTCGAAAGAATCGGATCCTGAAATACGGTCTGAAAGAATGCGCTGTGAGCATCAAACTTCCGATGTCGTCTGGCCATGGTCGGTGCCAGATCAAAACGGAAACCATCGATCTGATAGTGCTCAGCCCAATACCTGAGGCTATCCATCACCAGCTTGATGGTTTGTGGGCTGTCAAAATTCAACGTATTCCCACAACCACTGTAGTTGGTAGACACCAGATGACCACCATGGTGATCCAGCAAATAGTAATCTTTCTCAGCCAACCCTCGCAGGCTCAGGCATGGACCATCCGATCCCGCTTCACAGGTATGGTTGTAAACAACATCCATCACTACCCGGATACCGGCACGATGCAATTCACGAACCATTGTCTTCAGTTCATCCACCGGATCATCCATAGCATAGGACGGCTCAGGTGCCATAAAGCAGAGCGGGTTATAGCCCCAGTAGTTTTTCAGCCCCAGCTTCCGCAATCTTGGCTCACTGAGAAAACTGGTCACCGGCAACAGCTCAACCGTATTGATGCCCAGCCCCTTCAGATAATCAATAACGACAGGATGACACATCCCCAGATAAGTCCCCCGCAGAGCTTCGGGAATATTGGGGTGCTGACGGGTAAAGCCCCTGACATGGCTCTCATAAATAATACTGTCTTCATGGGGGAGTTCAGGCCTGGTAACAGATTGCCAGTCAAACTGATCGGTCCGAACTACCGATTTGGGCAGCAAATGGCCGTTGTCCTGATCATTGAACGACCACTGACTTCTTTCCTTGCCGGAGTAATCATAGACGGCAGGCTGCCAGTTAATCCCCCCTTTAACTTCACGGGCATAAGGATCCAGCAGCAGTTGATGAATATTGAAGCGCAACCCCACATCAGGTGCCCAGCGGCCATCGGCGCGATAGCCATAGACCTGACCTTCCTGCACCCCTTTAACCAATACATGCCAGATGCCCTTTTCAGGGCCATACATGGGAATGCGCTGCTCCACCCCGGCGCTGTCAAACAGACACAGCATCATGGCTGACGCTTCTGGTGCATACACCGCAAAGTTCACCCCCACCGCTGAGTCAGGAAACTCCGGGTGCAGCTGCTGATTCAGAAAGTTAGCCCCCAGATGGTGACAACTTCCCGGGCCAAGTGATTCTAAGGTTATTTGTGGCTGATTCATGTATCCGAGACACCAACTTATTGGAATGGGTTGAATTTTAATTTGATTCACCAGCAATAACTACTGCTGTTGAAAATACCCCGACAGCT
>NZ_JBLYNS010000310.1:0-2550 GCF_049310205.1 Endozoicomonas sp. ALC013
CACCGGTGGTCTTCACAACGTTGTCGAATGCAGTTGTGTTGGTGACAGTGCCACCGTTATCTACCTTGCCACCGCCGATGGCGGCATGGCTCCCCTTACCGGAGGTGGTTACCTCGCTCCCGAATGCTGAAGTGCTGGCCACGGTGCCGTTCACATAACCTGCGCCGATGGCGGCATTGGCATTATTACCGACGGTTTTCACTCGGCATCTCAAGGCTTCGACATGGGAAATCACTGCATCATTGCCAATACTGCCACTACCAATACCGGCGTCGGCCCCCTCACCGTGGGTGACCACCGTGCTGTTTCTCGCCAAGATGTCCACTACCGCCCCCCCCGACAGGACTCCCGCCCCGATACCTGCGTCGGCATCATTGCCGGTGGTTATGACCTGGCTGTTTTCCACATAGATGTCACGAATGGTGCCGTTGCCGCTCACTCCACAAGCCACCACGCCCGCTGGCCGACTGGCGCTGACGATATTGGCACCAGTAAAGTGCAGGTTACTAATGGTCCCGCCATCCTCAACGGTATCCACCAGGCAGCAACCCAGGTTGGCAATCGTAGTGGTATAGTTCTGGCCATTG
Source organism: Endozoicomonas sp. ALC013 (assembly GCF_049310205.1). NCBI lineage: Bacteria > Pseudomonadati > Pseudomonadota > Gammaproteobacteria > Oceanospirillales > Endozoicomonadaceae > Endozoicomonas > Endozoicomonas sp. ALC013. The sequence continues at coordinate 588 of NZ_JBLYNS010000310.1, forward strand.
TACTGGCCGGTAAAGCGGCTGATGGGTCGGCTCAGGTTTCTGGCATCAATATCTTTGGTTTGGATATAGTTGCCGTTTATTGGATAGTTGGGGTCGGTGCCGATTTTACCCAGGGTCTTGACGTCGGTGACTTCAATCATCTGATAGGTGACTGTTGGCGGCGTGGAGCTGGAAGTCAGGGTGTGCGTAGAAGCTGTCATTGCTTCTGGTGTTGAGGTTTGTGCAGATGCGGTGACTTGGCTGCCAGTGGTTGGGATGGCTTCCGGAGCAACAGGACATAACTCTAACCCGGCGAGACTGTCACCTGTTAATGCCTCAAAATAGCAGTCACTGGGCTGGCAATTCGGCTTCACCAGGGGAGGGTCAACAGCTTCACAGAAATTATCCAGCAAGTAACTGCAATCCCCGATGGTGTCTCGTTGCAGTTTATCGTTAACGCGGACATCACAGTAAGTGGGGTTACGCCCTCCCCCGATATTATTCGGAAAACTGGTCTGACTACTTTCGACAGTGCTTTTTACCGCCTTGGTGTTGACAACATTGCCAATAAACGCAGAACCGATACCGGCATAGCCAGAAGCACCGGAGTTTTTAACCGTGCTGTTGAATGACATTGTGTTAGCAACAGCTCTATAGGTTCCACCGGTTCCACGAGGAGGAGTAAAGACCCCCGCCCCGATACCGGCAAAACTGGAAACACCGGAGGTTTCCACTGTGCAGTTTATCGCTGTGGTGTTGACAGCAGCCCCCATACCCACTCCGATACCGGCACTACCACCATCAGAACCGTGGTTTTCCACCGTGCAGCCAATTGCCAGAGTGTCGGCTGCAGCCCCCTTACCCACCCCGATGCCGATATTACTCGAATTACCGTAGGTTTTTACCGTGCAGTTCATTGCTGTAGTGTCGGCAGCGATGCCGCCCCCCACCCCGATGCCGGCATTACCCTCAATACCGTAGGTTTCTACCGTGCAGTCCTTTGCTATGGTGTTATCAGCAGTACCTCCATCCCCCGACCCGATACCGGCATTACTCCCCTCACCATTGGCTGTTACCGTGCAATTCATTGCCGTGGTGTCGGTAGCGTCCCCATTCCCCACCCCGATACCGGCACTAACGTAAGAACCGGAGCTTTTCACATTGCAGTTCATTGCTGTGGTGTCGACAGCGGTACCACGCCCCACCCCGATACTGGCACTACCGAAAGAACCGGCGCTTTCCAGCGTGCAGTTGACTGCCTTGGTCCTGGTGACGCTTGACGAAATCTCACGCCCCGCTCCGATACCGGCATTGCCTCCGGACGTTTTTACCGTGCAGCCCGTTGCACTGGTGTCGGCAACGCTTCCTTCATCAACACGGCCCGCCCCGATACCGGCATTATTGGAGGTTATCACCTCGCATTTTTCTGCAGTCGTGCCGCTAACCGCTCCATGGGTCACATGCCCCGCGCCAATACCGGCATTCGCCACTGGGCCGGAAGTTTGCACATTGCAGTTTACTGCGGTCGTGTTTCTAACAGTTCCTTGATTAACTTCGCCCACGGCAATACCTGCGCTTGCATAATTACCCCTGGTCTTAAGGGAAGCACTTTCAACGTGAATATTGCTGACCACGGCACCACCTGACATTTTACAAGCGGCTACCCCGGTTGAAGCTTTCTCACGTGTTGTCTTTATATCTGCTTTTGTAAAGCGCAGGTCATCAACTTCACCCGTCAGATTTTTCACCAGACAGCGGCGAAGACCATAAATGGTATTACCCTGACCGTCGTACTTACCGTTAAATGCATGGTTTTTACTGCCAATGGAGCGGGACAAGCCGCCACCATCAATATCCGCAGTCTGCCGGTAAGTGCCATTCAGTGGATAGTCCGGTTCACGGCCAATCTTGCCCAGAATTGTGGCATTCGGCACATCAATCGGCACTTCTGTTTTACTGCCGGATGAGGATGCAGCCGCCGCAG
>NZ_JBLYNS010000311.1:0-2547 GCF_049310205.1 Endozoicomonas sp. ALC013
TGGATAAAAAACTGAATTATCTTGCCCTTGGCCTACTTTACCAGCGCATGGGAGAGTATCAGAAAGCACTGACTATCATTAAGAAGCTGCGCACTGACCTCTCCGGGCATGAAGACAATCCCTGCGACGACAAGGAAATTGAACTGGCCATTGGTCGGCTATACCACGACATGGGACTGCATCAGAAGGCACTGACAACCTTTAACAAGCTGCGCACCACCCGCTCGGGGCATGAAGATACTCCCTGCAACGACAAGGACATAGAGTTAACCCTTGGCCGACAATACGAGCTCATGGGACGGTATCAGGAGGCCCTGACGATCTCTATCAAGCTGCGCAGCGACCGCTCCGGGCATGAAGGCACTCCCTGCAATGACAAGGGTATAGAGTTAACCCTTGGCCGACAATACCAGCTCATGGGACGGTATCAGGAGGCCATGACGATCTTTATCAAGCTGCGCAGCGACCGCTCCGGACATGAAGGCACTCCCTGCAATGACAAGGATATAGAGTTAACCCTTGGCCGACAATACCAGCTCATGGGACGGTATCAGGAGGCCCTGACGACCTTTATCAGGCTGCGCACCGACCGCTCCGGGCATGAAGGTACTCCTTGCAATGACAAGGAAATTGAACTGGCTCTTGGCCGACAATACCAGCTCATGGGATGGTATCAGGAGGCGCTGACGATCTATATCAGGCTGCGCACTGACCGCTCCGGGCATGAAGATACTCCTTGCAATGACAAGGAAATTGAACTGGCTCTTGGCCGACTATACCAGCTCATGGGACGGTATCAGGAAGCGCTGACGATCTTTATCAAACTGCGCACTGACCTCTCCGGCTATGAAGGTACTCCTTGTAATGACAAGGACATAGAGTTGACCCTTGGTCGGTTATACCAGGACATGGGACGACATCAGGAGGCGCTAATAATCTTTGTGAAGCTGCGCACCACCCGCTCGGGGCATGAAGATACTCCCTGCAACGACAAGGACATAGAGTTAACCCTTGGCCGACAATACGAGCTCATGGGACGATATCAGGAGGCCCTGACGATCTATATCAAGCTGCGCACTGACCGCTCCGGGCATGAAGGCACTCCTTGCTTTGACAAGGAAATTGAACTGGCCCTTGGTCGGCTATACGAGAACATGGGACGGTATCAGGAGGCATTGACGATCTCTATCAAACTGCGCACTGACCTCTCCGGCTATGAAGGTACTCCTTGCAATGACAAAGACATAGAGTTAACCCTTGGCCGACAATACCAGCTCATGGAGCGGTATCAGGAGGCCCTGACGATCTTTATCAAGCTGCGCAGCGAACGCTCCGGGCATGAAGGCACTCCTTGCAATGACAAGGAAATTGAACTCGCTCTTGCCAACATTCATCTCAATTTAATGGACTGGCGTCAGTTTGACCAAATGCAACTTGATGACCTTGGCTTTGCCGGGCCTGAAGTGGATTTGTGTATCAGCATCCGTTACTTCACAGAGTGCATTTATTCTGGTCAAGATAAGGAAATTTCAAGGCTTTTGACTAAAGCCATTGAGCATTCATGTAATGCAATAGAAAAAAGCCAGTATCTCGACGCATCATCTTTCAGTCAGTTAGGACACTGCCTTCGTATTGCAGCACTATTACCTGTTGGGAGAGCACCGGATCTCTTTTCAAAGGATGGATTGAATAGCCTTGTTTCTGACTATTTTACCGAAGCCAACAAACTGGACCCTTACCGACAGGACCAGCTGAAAACTGAAGACTGGAGGAAAGCAGAGCAGGCTTTTTTAGCAAAGCTATCGCCGGGATAACCTATGCAAAACAGCAACCCGGTGGCAGAAGTCAATGATACCGCCCGTGGCTGGATTGCACGTACACTGCAAACGATGCCATAACCTGCGGCTTGTGCTTGAAGTATTTGATACGTGTGGTCATGTCAGAAAAAATCCGAAGCAGCTGGTTACGCCCTGCTACACTCATCCGGTACTGTGTCTGATGCTAAAACAATGATTGTTACAAGGCGCGGTTTTAAACTGAGTTTTTCTTTCGCGATTGCGGCATGAAAGCATCCGAAGTTCGATACATGGATAATAATGCTTATCTTAACGCTCGTAACCCTTTTCAGGCTGGTCATCAGGCTAACAAATACCATAGAGACAAGGCAGCCCCTTATAAAAGACCATGTTTTAATAGATCCGTAAGATACATACAACAGTTACAAGGGGCATCCAATGCAATGCCTGTTTATATACCCAGGAGCTTGGGTACCCCTGAAAACAGGAAGGAATTTCAAGGTTTTCATCATCGCCCCCCACCCCATTCTCAAACGGGTGCAGGCTATCATCGACAGGGTAAAATGCCCTGTATCAATGAAGGGTTCAGCTCTTTAAGAGCAGGTGATAATGATAATGCACTCAAAATAGCAAAAGAGATATTAGAGACTTATTCCAATTTGAGTCGGCTTCTCTATCTACGTGCACACCAACTTAAAGCAAGAGCCCTGTTCAATTCAGGAAGAACTGATGATTGCCTCAAATCAATAGC
>NZ_JBLYNS010000312.1:0-2520 GCF_049310205.1 Endozoicomonas sp. ALC013
CATAAGCCGTGTGTTTTGATGGGTGGCAGTGGATACATGCATACTATGATTTAACCTCTTAATGGCAGCAATTGTTATGATTTCTCAAGGCGTTAGAAAACGTTTTTATGTTTTGATGTTTGATGCTGTGACAGGTCTATATCCGCTGCCAGCCAGCCTGATTCCTTCAGTTTTTCCGCCCTTGCATGCATCTTAATCATCCTGCTTTTGGCTGTACAATACATTAAATCATCGGGCAGTTTGATGTTGTGTGCTCTCAGGGTTGTCAAATAACTGCTGGCTTTGAGGTCACTCCATGTTGAGCTGAGATACAATAATTTATCGTATAATTCTGAATGCTTTTCCCGTGAGGTAATGCGTTTCAGCATTTGATAGAGTGTTGTCGAAGAGGTCTGATGGAAAATCTCTTTTTTGTCAAAACCGTACTGATAGACATAGTACAATATCCAGTCAGCCCTCTTTGGTACGGTGTTAAATGTGATACCTTCTATCGGGGTGATATGAACAATCAGGTTTGCAGTCTTTAGCTTGCCATCGAAATTGTTGAAATTAAATTGATTATTGGTAAGTCTATTGAGAAACCAGGCGGCAAACTCATCGGGTGAGGTTGGTATAACCTCTCTTTTGCTAACAGAAGGGTAGGGGGTAACCGTTTTTGCCCAGATGCCGCCAAACTTTTCTACACACAAATCAGCCAGTTTTCGTAATGTCAATATATTCCAGCTGGTGAATCCTGCAATGGCGGGGAGGGGGATGGGGTGGGGCCCATCTTTAATGCTGCTCAAGGCATTTTCCAGTATTCGGGGGCCCGGGTTGTCAAGCAGCTTATTTTGCAAATACTCATGTAAATAGCGTAAATAGGTATCTTGTAGTTCCACAGGATTCAGTACTCTCAATACTTTAACCAGTTCGCCGTCCGACAATGATCGTTCAGGTTTGGCTACTCTAAGCAGATGCCTGATATGGCCCGGTAGCCACTTTTTTGATGGTAAAAAACATCGACGGCATGGTTCAGGAAATGGAAATCCATACTTGTTAAAGCTGTTGGTCATATTGCTAACATGTTTTGATGATTCGATTATTGATTTACCTAAAAAGTCAATTATATATTGATAATAGTCCTCTGATTTTGGATTTATAATAGCCAGATCTTCACGGCACAGAAGGTTAACATCAAGATTCATTTTCCAGGCCAGCACACGTATTAAATGGGTTGACCATTTTTTTCTGTGTTTTGATTTTACGGTGTCAAAAGCCGGGATCTTTACACCATGCCTTACCAGTCTTTTCTTGGTGATTTCTATAGCCCGTTGTTTTTCTCCCTGAACTTTTTTCCTTAATTTGTTTACAAATTCTTCAAGATAAAAATAGGCGGGTATGGCTGAATAGTCTGTGGTAGCCCTGTTAACTGGCACTGTCTGTATATCTGCGGCCGGTAGCTCGTTAACGGCAGTTTCCGAGTGATAGCGCGTTATTTGTACCTTTATTTTCTTAAAATCTTTACCCGTTGGTGTGAGATATTGATCGGCAATACTGCTGATAAACTGTTGCCACTGGCTTCCTGGCCAATATTCATGCTGACACGGATCCGCAATGTAAAGATCAGAAGTAGCCATATAGGACGGCTGATGGTAGCTCCCGTCAGCACAATGCAGATCACTATAGGCATTTTTGTATCCCGCTTCATACCATTGGCTTTGCATCTGCACACTATCGCCTGAAAGTTTCGGGCATACCATCAAACAGACATGAGTGGTGGATCTATCCAGCTTTCCTTTCTTTGATCCGGTTCTCGCAAAAAAAAAGTTGATAACCATTTTAAACAGGCTGATGGTCGGATTTTCCAGGCAGCAGGAAGCCATTAAATGAGTCATATCATCACATTGCGCTACTTTGTAGGTTTTCACTAACTCTGCTATTTGCATGGCGTATTCGGTCTGCCGTTGTTTTAATTCATTAATAGGGGAAAATTCCTGTATCAAGTGATGAATCTTCGGTACCAGTAAATGTTTATAAATCTTTTCAACATAGGTGAAATTACCGTGAATGGATAATCTCTTATGCTTTGGCATTTGAGCGGATTTATCAAGACCTATAGCATACTCAATATCCATTTTACGAATATCATCCAGTACTCTATTCAGTATTGTAGGAATTGAATGACTTTCAGTGCTCTGCTTTGAATCAATCTGCAGTTTACTTATCTGTGAGTTTTGGAGAACAGGCTGACTTTTTGCCATAGCCACCTGGTATTCCGGTAGTTTCTTTTTTACCCCGCTCTGTTTAACACGCCCCTGATGATTTATCCGGACAGTATCCAGCTTGACCTTTTTCGAGGGATAGTTGTTTTCCTGTTGCTGTTGTCTTTTGTTTTGGTGGCTTTTCGGGGCTTTTTTATAATCAATAAGTCGTCTATCGTGATGGGTAGCAGTGGATACAAGCATATTATTTTGCAACCTCTTAATGGCAGCGATTGTTGTCATTTCTTAACCCGGATATTTCATAAACGTGCTCCCGATT
>NZ_JBLYNS010000313.1:0-2452 GCF_049310205.1 Endozoicomonas sp. ALC013
ATTTCTTCTTTCTTTTTATTTTTTTTCTTTGTCAAAAAATGGGTGTCCTCTTTTTACTTTTCTTTTTACTTTTTATCTTCCTCTTTTTATCCTCTTTTTATCCCCTTTTTATTCCTTTCCAGATTTTACTAACGAGGCAAAAAACTTTCTCACCGTGCAACTTTTATCATTTTTTTTGTCTAAATAGCAAAACAGGTTTTACAGATCTTTTATAGTCTTCTCTTTAACGAATCAAAAGTTCAACCAATAAAAAGACTGCTCAAAGTGGCGAACAACAATTAAGTACTTTAGTACAAAAAAGAAGCAAAGCATTTTTTAACAGGACTATCAATATGCACATGTTGAAAATTTTCACACCCGGACCTGTAAGCATGGGTTATCAGCAATTGCCCCATGAAGACGTCTGTGATGCTTCTACAGAGCCGAAAACCAGCAGTTCATCAGTTTCCCTGGCTGCCTTTGCACACCATACTCACTCGTTGTCTATTAATCCATCTCAAGGTCTGACCTGCCAAACCCCTGTTGGTAATCGTGCGATTGAGCCGGAAACTGAGCCTCTTTGGCCAAACAATTACATCACGAAAGCCTGGACGAAAGCTCATGGTCAAACCGGAAAAAAAACAAAAGCAGACAGTAAACAAGCTACTAAAGACCTCCACGATGCACTCATTTTCACTGAGAATCCGGAGGATCTGACCAATGATGACATCCTCGGCCTGATTGAAAAAGGAGCAAATATCAACGCGAAAACCAAATACTATGGCAAAGAGACAGCTCTACATTTAGCCGCTTTACGTGACAGTAAAAGAATAATTGAATTGCTTGTTAACAAGGGTGCTGACGTTAACGCCAAAACTTCTTATGGCTGGACAGTCATGCAGTGTGCTCACAAGAATGGATCCATTACGCCCCTGATCCGCTGTATGGTAAATGCCGGGCTCAAGATTGATGCGAGGTGTGATAATTGCGGTTCAACAATGCTTGCTCATGCGGCCAGGGAGCATAGCTGGGAGCTTGTGGAATTTTTATTGGGTAAAGGTGCCAGGGTTAACGCTGAGATAAATATCAGGGGAACGGCACTCCACCTTGCAGTTCGTGAGGGGCGGCAAGATGTCATTAAGATGTTGATGCTAAAGAGAAAGGCTAACCCCGGTTTACCAAGTATACGTGGGCGTTCAGCTATCCATTATGCTGTGATGGACAGAGGTTTTGCAGATTTGCCCACTTCGGAAAATCTGGCACATCGACAAAGCATCCTTGTCGAACTGATTGAAAGCAAAAAAGTGGACATCAATGCCCGGGATGAACGTGGAATAACAGCACTACACATCGCAGCGAGTGGAGGCAATATAGTAATGATTCCGGAACTGCTGAAGCGAGGGGCTGATTTCAACCTTCTGGATAAAGACAATATGACAGCTTATGACTATTGCAATAGGCAGAAAGCCTGTCTGTTAATGGCAGAACATAATGCTGATGTGCGAGGAGTCGATTTGAGGAAAGCAGAAGCAGCCGACCAGAAACACACTGCAAGCGGGTTTGTGCATAAAGTGAAAGCCTTTTTCAAGTCTGAACGAAATCGCTGAGAAGCCCTTATTTTCAGCGGTGCGGATGATATCAGAATGGTCGAAGTTTGAGCCCGAAGGGGCATTTTCCAGAATAATAACAGTGTTATTACAACTACACAGCAGATGTCGTCATGTTTAATGCAAAGTCAGATGTTATTAACCACTCTGTTACAGACTCCTGTTTCAGCTGTTTACCTGGCACCGGGGAAGCTGACATCGCCAATGATCTAATTCCGGTATCAGGCGCAATAAAAACTCACGCTTTATCTTCAAATCGAAAGTGCAAAATTTCCGGGATTGATTCCACGTTTACTTCTTCTGGCAGCACCGGCCAAAAAATCACTGAAACGTTTACACCGCCACTAAAAAACAGGCGCTTTACCGAACCGCAGCTGACCGTTGATTCCCCGACTATTCCAAATCGGAAATTGTTAGGTGGAAAAGGGATGTTCCTGATCCTGATGAAGAACGCAGGATTAACTGTCCCGCCATTTCGCTGCATTGAGACAAGCATCGTGCAGAACCTTGAGGCGCTTCCATTCGATGCCAGCCCATTCCTGGCCATGCTGGATGATGGCCATGAGTTTCCCCATACAACGGCCAGTCTGGTGAATATAAGGCAGTGGATTACCCAAATGGCACCAGCAGGCAATCCATCGGGCAAGCCAACAACAAGACAACAGCGCTGGCTCGATGCGCTTTCTTCGTTTATTGCTGGCGCGGACTTTTATCAGCAAATAAGCGCTCTGACCATTGCCGACACCATACGGGATATTTATAAGGATTTGCACACCAGCCTGACTAAGCCCGATAGTCCGATTATCGTGCGCAGCTCCGGCGTGGCTGAGGACGCCTTTGGTAACGCCCAGGCCGGCAAGTACCAG
>NZ_JBLYNS010000314.1:0-2416 GCF_049310205.1 Endozoicomonas sp. ALC013
GCTACTAAATCAACATCACACAAAACTTCGATAGACATGAATAAAAAATGGTTTGAAGATGTAACCCTTCAGGGAAATGAAGTAGAACTCTTCCCTTTAGAAAAGAAACATGCAGATGATTTGGTAAACGCTGCTTGCGATGGAAATTTATGGGAACTTTGGTTTACGGGAGTTCCAAACAGTGAAACTGTTGATTTGTACATTGACTTTGCACTTTCAGAAAAAGGCAAAGGCCGATCCTTGCCATTTGTGATATATCACAAGCTAAAAAATAAGATCATAGGTTCTACTCGCTACTGTAATGCAGACTTAGAAAACAAACGCCTTGAAATTGGTTATACATGGTATGCCAAATCTTTCCAGAAAACGGCTGTAAATACAGAATGTAAGTTATTACTTCTTCAACACGCTTTTGAAATCCTTGATTCAATTGCTGTCGAGTTTCGCACTCATTGGCACAATCAAGCTTCTCATGCAGCAATCTCTCGTCTGGGAGCAAAGCAGGATGGTGTTCTGAGAAATCACATTAAAGATAAAGATGGTTGCTATCGTGATACAGTAATTTTCTCAATCATTGACCATGAATGGCCAGTGGTTAAAAAAAGCCTTAAATACAAATTGTCATACAATACGCAGCTAACAAGAGCATCCAGCGGACGGCGCTAGACGCACCACCGCTTATGCAGGCGTTATGCGGCCAATTTACTTAGGAGGAAGTAATGAATAATGTTTGGAAGGTTGATGTTAAAAACAAAAAAATTTTACCATGTGATGAAGTCTTTAAATCAATCAAATGGCATAAATCAGTATTTAAGGGATATGGAGAAGGAATAATTGATTGCGGCGGTTCTAAAGAGCTTTCTGATTTGTCAGCTTGGAATGAAACAAAAAATATCCATGGGTTTATAAAACAAGATCCAAATCTTTTTTTTAATACTCCCTCAGCAATCTGGTGTTATACGGGGAAAGTTGGAGAGGCTGCTGATTTCATCGGGTTCAGAGATGACTCAGTATTGGTTGGGGAAATCAAATGGCAAGAAGGTTGGTCAAAAAGACTTTCAGAGCAAGTGCCTCGCTATATTAGCAAACAACAATGGCTAGGAGATACCAGTAACAAACATTTGGAAGTTTATGTATCATCACCACAAACAGCTTCAAAAGATTTAATTACCAATCTTTCCTACTTAAATTCATCACAATGGAAAAGTTTAAAGATATATTTTGGGTTTATGCAATTGGGCTGGCTTGAAGAGGATAATAAATCATATTTTTTCAGAGTGATTTGGATGCCGGGTGATAGTTGGATAGGAAAGAATTTTGATAGAATGGAAGAAATTGGAATTCATTGAAACTCAATGATTATCACCGTATAACAAAAGCATCCAGCGGATGGTGCTAGACGCGCCGCCGCTTATGCAGGCGTTAGCCTACCCAAGCCAGCAACAACGAAAGCTGGTATTATTTTTCTTTTGTCTTGAAGATATATTGAGGAAAAAATGCATTTAGCTATATCTTGGGATATAAGTGCTCAAAACCCACAATGGGATCAGCTGAATAATCAGATGCTGGCTGTTTTATCGCCATATTCATGGGTGAGACCATTGTCAACTTTTTATGTTGTCCGAGTAAATGGAGAAGTAGATCGACATAATATTTTTAATGGTTTAACTGCGGTTGCTCAAAGCTCAACAATGAATCAAATTAATTTTCTTATAAGCCCTTTAATGTCTGCTGGGCGATATGATGGATTCTTGCCCCAAGATGCTTGGGTAAATATAAATGAGAGAACATCGTGATAGATAATATAAATGAAAACAAACATGATGATCTCACTGATCGCCAATCGAGCCTGCCAAATTCCTCGAACCCATTAGCAAGTGCTTCCAATATAACTGTTACCGTTCCAGAATCAGTTGGGGTAAAGTTAGTCGATGCAAGTACACTTGGAGATTATGAAATCTGGTCATTGCTTACCTCAATTCTAAGTTCTGCAGTAGTTGGTTTTTTTGTTGCGTTTATGTAGGCTGAGCAAATTAACAAGAGTTTGTATTTTGCTGTGACAGCAGTATTTATTATTCTTATGGTTATCAGCGCTTTCATGGTGTAGGTCAAAAGAAAAAAACTTTCAAACAATACTAAAACCTTAAAGTTTTCAGTTGGCGAACAAGTAGCGAGAGAGTAGGCTAAATCGGGTAAGGGCTGGTCTTTCTCCAACCCTCCCCACAGCACCCGGCATGTGGGTCCGCACCGGGCGGTTCAACGATGATGGTGAAACCTGATCCATAAGTCTTTCAATGAAACAAGCCCAATTTTCGCAAGGTAACTGTTATTCAGTGCCTGCTGAACCGCATAGGTTTTACTCAGACGGTAATACCCTTTGCTGCTGGCTGCGATCTTGGCGGCGTTCACTTTATCA
>NZ_JBLYNS010000315.1:0-2396 GCF_049310205.1 Endozoicomonas sp. ALC013
AAAGTTCATTTTGCTGCAACGTCTATAAACGTAAACGGTTGGGGAAACACATCTACTCCTGATGCCATCAACCCGTTATTTTCAAATCATCCAGGGCAACAGGTGTTTAACACTGGCATTCCTTCCCGGAATGTGAAAAAGGTTCTTTCGTCATGATGGGGGGAAGGTAATTACTGGCTGTTTGTTTTCTTCCTTTTTGCGGGTTTACCGGTTTGCTTCTCTGAATGTTCTTCGGCAGTCAGGTAACCGTGATCTGAGGGTTGCCTGCCTTTATCAGCAGTAACGTATGCCTCATCTGCCCACCTTCTTTTAAGTGATACAGGGCCATGCCCCGGAGGCGGTAAGCCTATCCTGGTCTTTATTTGATCAATGTATGGCTTCATTAAATCCTGACTCAAGAGCCTGTTAACCGGAATTTCAATGACCTCAAATCCTGCTTTTTGCAACAGTGCTATTTTAAGCAGGGTCGAACCATTCCTGGTCTTGAAATCACCACCCACGTAATGAGACGGTCCCTGAACTTCAATCACCATGTTGTGATCTGGCAGTAGCAGGTCAACCGGAGGTAATGAATTCAGACTCTTTTCTTCTTCAATCCTCAAAGATGGAATGTGGGATTGGAGTTGATTGCGGAAGTCGGATTGACGTTTTGAAACGATTGCATGGTAATGGGGGACGACCGGACACGCTCTGCCAAGCCAACTTGCGGCCTGGGCAATGGTGCGTTGATCCTCTTCATTGTGCAGGAATGTATTTTCCAGTCGGGTAAACAGGTCATCCATGGGCTTTTCAAGCACGTGATTTTTATTGGCATTGGCGACCAGACACAGCCTGGCACAGCAGACCATTACTCCCCAGAGAGACATCAATATGGCTTTCTGAGAGAGCTGATGGTTTTCACTGATTCGGTAGACCAGCGACTCGAACGTGGATGTAACCACGTTCAGCTCAACGAACTCACCCAGTTTCGCCATGGCCCACAGAAGGTTGGCGATTTCCTGTGGTTTAAAGTTAGCTTTCTGTGCGTTCACGTGGGACAACAGTGCGGTCACGGCCTCGTTGAGACCTGGTGTCTGCTTCTGTCCGTTGTCCACCAGTTTCGCCATGGCCCACAGCAGGTTGGCGATACTCTGGGCATTAAACCGGCCTTTCAGTGCGCTCACGAAGGGCAACAGCTCGGCTACGGCTTCTTTGAGCCCTGGTGTCTGCTCCTGCCCGTTGCCCACCAGTTTCGCCATGGCCCACAGCAGGTTGGCGATTTCCTGTGGTTTAAAGTGAGCTTTCTGTATGTTCACGTGGGGCAACAGCGCGGCCACGGCCTCGTTGAGCTCTGGCGTCCACTCCTGACCGTTGTCCACCAGTTTTGCTACGGCCCACAGCAGGTTGGCGATTTGCTGTGGGTTAAAGTGAGCTTTCTGTATGTTCACGTGGAGCAACAGCGCGGCCACGGCCTCGTTGAGCTCTGGTGTCCGCTCCTGACCGTTGTCCACCAGTTTTGCTACGGCCCACAGCAGGTTGGCGATTTCCTGTGGTTTAAAGTGGGCTTTCTGTATGTTCACGCGGGGTAGCAGGGCGACCATAGCCTCTTTGAGTTCTGGTGTCCGTTCCTGCCCGTTGTCTACCAGTTTCGCCATGGCCCACAGCAGGTTGGCGATATCCTGGGCATTAAATTGGTCTTTCTGTACGTTCACGTGGGGCAACAGCGTGGCCACGGCCTCTTTGATTTCTGGTGTTTGCTCCTGCCCGTTATCCACCAGTTTCGCCATGGCCCAGAGCAGGTTGGCGATATGCTGAGGAATAAATTGGTCTGTTTGTGCGTTCACGTGGGGCAATAGCGCGGCCACGGCCTCGTTGAGCCCAGGTGACCGAGCCTGGCCGTTGTCCACCAGTTTTGCCATGGCCCAGAGCAGGTTGGCGATACCCTGTGGTTTAAAGTTAGCTTTCTGTGTGTTCACGAGGAGCAACAGCGTGGCAACGGCTTTGTTGAGTTCTGGTGTCGGCTCCTGCCCGCTGTCCATCAGTTTCGCGATGGCCCACAGCAGGTTGGCGATTTCCTGTGGTTTAAAGTGAGCTTTCTGTGTGTTCACGTGGGGCAACAGCGCGGCCACAGCCTTTTTGAGCTCTGGTGTCGGCTCCTGCCCGATGTCCACCAGTTTCGCCGTGGCCCACAGCAGGTTGGCGATACCCTGGGCATCAATATCCTTGGCTTCAGGTTTTTGGTTGCACTTGAATATTATTGCATCAAGCAGAGTGGACAATAAGGTAGCTTGAGTGAGCTGAACACGCTCATCCATGGGCTTATGCGGGGTAAAAACACCCGCTGAAGTAAATGAATGCAGTGTTGTCGTCAGGCTTCGCCAATTCCAGCTCCGCGTTGCTGTGAAATTTTGCAGCAA
>NZ_JBLYNS010000316.1:0-2368 GCF_049310205.1 Endozoicomonas sp. ALC013
CGGGACGTAAATCCTGTGCTCCAGGGTCTGTAGTTGTGCTCAGTATGAGACTTTGACCCTCATGATTCTTAAATTCCCTTTTTGACGTGTTGGTTGACCCTTTTGTGTTTCTGCTGGCCATTGGCGGCACCTGATCCCCGCACGCATCATGCGGACCTATATCAACCGCCCTATTCTGATTGTTTCTCTGTCTCGGTACACCGTGATGATTTAGCTGTCATATTTCTTTCATCATTTCCCGTTATAACTGTTCAGCAACTAAAACAGGACATGACAGGCAAGGCCGATGAAAATCCCTTTCAGCAGAACCGCTCCATTACTGGCAGCTCTGATCATTTCAGGCTGTACTTTGGATATGCAATCTGCCAGCGTAACCCACCCGGATATGCAACCGGTTGGTCGCTATGCATCTGGCACTTTCTTTGAAGGTGCAGCAGAAATTGTCAGCTGGCATAAAACCAGTCAGTCGATTTTTGTCGTGAATGCCGGAGAAAAAACGATTGATATTCTGGATGCCAGCCAATTAACCAGCAAGGCTCTCGCTAACCCACTGACCGATTCAAACCTGACCAAACGAAGCAGCATTGATATTCAAAGCTATCTGCCAGACATCGAACTCGGTGCTGCAAACAGCCTGTCATTACATGATGGCCTGCTGGCTGTTGCCGTTGAAGCTGACATCAAACAGGAAAACGGCGTTGTTATTCTGTTCAACATCGATGATCAAGGTAATGCAACCTACCGGGATTATGTCCACACTTCAGCACTGCCAGACATGGTGACCTTTACCCCAAATGGTAAATATGCGCTGGTTGCCAATGAAGGTGAGCCTTCTGAAGATTACAAAATTGATCCTGAGGGTTCCATCAGCATTATCCAGATCAACGATAACGGTACCGTAGGCGAGGTCAGACAAGTTGGCTTTACTGAGTTTAATAAATACGGTCCAAGGCACAATGAGTTAAGCGAGCAAGTTCGGGTATTTGGCCGAAATGCCACCGTTGCACAAGACCTTGAGCCTGAGTTCATCACCGTATCCAATGACTCTAAAAAGGCTTATGTCAGCCTGCAGGAAAATAATGCTCAGGCAATCATTGATATTGAAGCAGCTGAAGTCGTTAAGATCTTCCCCCTGGGCTACAAAGATTTTGGGAAATACACCGCCGATATCAGTAACAGGGATGGTGGCGTGAATCTGAAAACCTGGGCGGGTGTATACGGTATGTATCAGCCAGACACCCTCGCTTCTTATGAAGCCAATGGCAAAACCTATGTTGTTTCTGCCAACGAAGGTGATGCCCGTGATTACTGGTATGACAGCCCTTCCAGAACAGATTGTCTGAACTCCGGCGGCCTGAAGTTTGATGAAGACGACGGCTGCCTTGCTTATACTGAAGAGTTCCGTGTGAAAAAGGTGAAGGTGGCTGATGAGCACCCAAATGCCGACAAAGCAAAAGATTCAGCCGGGATGGCTCAACTGAAAATCACCAACACTCTGGGAGACAGTGATAACGATGGTGAGTTTGAACAGCTTTATGCTTACGGTACCCGTTCCTTCGCCATCTGGGATGAATCCGGAAATCTGGTGTTTGACTCTGGCGATGATTTCGAGCGCATCACGGCAGAAATACTGAAGTCTGACTTCAATAACAATGACGATGAAACCAAAGGCGATAACCGCAGTGATGACAAAGGTCCGGAGCCTGAAGCCCTGGCCATTGGTGAAATCAATGGAAGACACTATGCGTTTGTTGGTCTTGAGCGTACCGGCGGCCTGTTTATGTACGACATCACCAGTCCGGAATCACCTGAATATGTCCGCTATATCCATAACCGGGACTTTTCCGTGAATGTGGCCGAGCAGCCTGAACTGGCTGGTGACCTTTCACCGGAGGGTATGGTCTTTGTGGCAGAAGCGGACAGTCCCACTGGCAAGCCTTTGCTGATCATTGGCCATGAGGTTTCTGGATCAACCCTTGTCTATGAAATCTTTTAACGACTATTCGTACAGCCTCCCGGGAGGCTAAACGTTTAAAGGCTTCCACCCGGAAGCCTTTTTTATGCTTTAAACAACCGGTATCGGACTAACGACATCGGCATTCTGTGCCCGGTGCCGCAGAAAATGATCCATCAGGGTAATCGCCATCATCGCTTCAGCAATGGGTACTGCACGAATACCTACGCAGGGATCATGGCACCCCTTGGTGACGACCTCCACCGGCTTGCCCTGACTATTAATCAACTTTCCTGAGGTGGTAAAGGACAATAAAAAGAGGACAATAAAAAGAGGACAATAAAAAGAATAAAAAGGACACCCACTTTTTAAATAGTGAAGAGTACATCATTTATTCATTTTTTAAATGATAGT
>NZ_JBLYNS010000317.1:0-2345 GCF_049310205.1 Endozoicomonas sp. ALC013
GCGGCGCGACTATCACTAATACTGAAGTAGACTGTCTCATCGGAAACAAATACCCAGAGCCAATGTTTCTGGCTGCCCTCTGAATCATCACACCACTGCAACCATCGGGTTTCATCGGCATGCATTCGATCACTGCGGCAAACCCGCTCTCTGCAAGCTTCCACGACCGGTTCTATGAGAGCAGGCAGTGTTTGCATTCCCGAAATAATGGTTCCGGCCGCCAGATCAAGCCCGTGTTGTTTGTACGACTAAAGCTGTCTGTTAACCGGAATACCAAAAGCATATTTGTTGATAATTAAATCAACCCAGACAGAAACTCCCAATATTCCTCTGTTAATCAAACGTGCTGGAGATGGGGCGGTGATAATTGCGGATGTTTCCGGACATTGGCAAGTCTTGCGATATCGCTTGCGATGGTAACGCCTCTTGTGTGGCCTGACCTCAATTTCTATAACATCACAATGATCACAGCCAGGAAACGGGTCGAAGGGCAAGCGACAGATGGCACAACACTTCTCGTTATCGGGTAGGTCAACGCCCTGATCAACCACCGGCAGGTTCTCATGTTTTCTCCGACCATGGCTCGGGGAACCAGGTTGCTGGCCACGTTTACGAGTCGTCGGTTGTCGTGTGGTATTTTTGCTTTGCTTTTCCTGACTGGGTTTTGAGCGATTTTTCTTTTCAGTAGAACGCCCAAAGACCATGTGTTTCATATGACTCAGCTGAGAATCGCGTTCTTTAATTGTCGCCTTGAGTTGATCGACTTCAGCCTTATTACCCTTTTTCACGCGAAGGCCGACTTTTGACATCACATAAGGCATGACTACACCTTAACCAACCTGCCCTCTAAAACAGATTGCTTAATAGCCGGTGACAGTCATGCCTGAAGAAGAGTTTATCATTAATGTCTTTTGTCTGATTGATGATTTATTCCAAAAGCTTTTTCCCACACCTATACGTACTCGTGGCTATGAGCCCAAGCTCAGTGATAGCGAGGTTATTACCATTGAAATAGTGGGTGAATGGCTTGGACATCACAAGGACAAAAATATCTGGAAATATTTTCGACGACACTGGCTACACTTTTTTCCAAACATTCCCGCCAGAACCAAGCTGGCATCACAGGGGGCGAACCTCTGGGCTGTGAAGCAAAAAATCACAGAGCATCTGGTGCAAATATTGGGCGCTGACAGGGATAATGTTCACCTGATTGATGGTTTCCCCATAGAGGTTTGCAAGCGGGTTCGGGCAAAACGTCGGAAAATATTTAATGACGAAGTGGCTTATGGCTACTGTGCTTCAAAAGACAGGAAGTTTTTTGGTTTTCAGGGGCATCTGTTAATTTCAATGACGGGCATTCCAGTTTCACTGAGCCTGACACCTGCGAACGTTGACGAGAGAGATGCAGCTTACGATTTGATAGAAACGATAGCCGGGTTGTTGTTGGGAGACAAAGGCTACATTAAGCCGATTTTCAAAGAGGATTGCGAAGCGGTTGGTATCGACCTGCAAACGCCATTGAAAAAAAACATGAAAGATAACCGGCCAAAAAAATTCGTCAAACTGATTATGCGGGTCAGGCGCAGAATCGAAACCGTCATTGGACAGTTGGCACATTATTTCGATATTGAGCACAGTGGCTGCCGTAATATGTGGCGCATGACAGCAAGAATGGCCCGCAAGTTACTGGCTTACAACGTAGGTGTATTCCTAAATGTACAAGCTGGTAAGCCTGCTATTCAGTTTGAGAATTTAATAACTGCTTGAAAACGCGGTTTTCGGGCATGATTAGGGAGCGTCTGTTAAAAATGCCGTTTCGGCCGACCATGTAGTATTATTTATTGATCTATGGGTCAAAAGTCGGTCTTCGCGTTTTTTCATCAAGGCAATGGTGGCCAGTAATTCCTGCTCACGAACCCGGGTCCGTTTCCACAGATCCCGGTAGTGGTTGACCTGCCATTTGAGGTCAATGAACTCCTGCTTGGTCAAAGTGACTTGAACAAGGCTGAAAGGAGTACAGGATTGTTCTAAAGTGCATTCAGGCGTAGTGATTTCAAGCATCTATCAAGGATAGCTGAACAGGGCTATTGATGCTTGAATAATGGATTTAGCGAATGGTTACTCTGGAGCTAAGAACGATTCTTAGTTCCAGATATCAAAGTGTTATTGCCTACCCAGTTTGGAAATGGGCCCACACTCATTAGGAGAGTTCAGCGTTTCCATCGCTGCGACAATTTCAGAGATGTTTGATGGTTTAGAGAATTTCGTTACCACCTGTGTAATTTGTGAAAGAAAATATACTCGTCAGGAACATAGCCATGGCTATGGATGGAACTAATTATTTT
>NZ_JBLYNS010000318.1:0-2339 GCF_049310205.1 Endozoicomonas sp. ALC013
GAATATCACGGCATTCAAACAAGCCGTCAACAACACACCGGTGTTACCCGGTAAAACCTGCGGGGTTATTAATACCCATAATTTCAGCGCGGTCTTCAGTGACCTGTCCGCACAGGAAAACACCCTGCAAAAGACCGATACCTTTCATAAGATGGCCAGCGAATTTGACCAGCTGCTGATCAGCGGTGAGCTGACCAATGAACAATGGCTGATCCTGAAACATCGGACGGAATCACTGCCTGTCGCCCCCGGATTGGTGACAGGCACTTTGCCAGAGCCTTTCGGTGACAGCGTTGTCAGGCTGTATACCGGCCGTGTTGCCAATAATGTTGCTGCACATTGTTATCAACTGGCCACCGGGCAGCAATGGGAGGAGCTCTGGTTTACCAGCAAGCTGAAACTGTCAGGCAAGTTGAATTTCCAGCTGAGAGAAACCCCGTTATTGACACAACTCCTTAAGGGTAAACCAGTGGTGCTGTCCGGGCTGGAACATACCCCGACCCTGGCAGGGCATCTGGAGTCACTACTGTCACCTGAGCCCTATCTCTGGATTTACGGCCAGAAAAAAGCTCTGCCCCACTGCCAGCTGCATATAGTCTGGCCCACTGACCGACTGCCTGACCAGGGTCCATGGTTTCAGCGCTGGCAACAGCAGCAGGATGCCCGGAGTGATCGGTCAGCAGGCAGTGTTGAGGCTGACAGCTTTGAGCCTGAAATAGCTGAGCTCGGTAAAGCTGAGTCCATTTTGGCAGAATCCATTATGGCCGCCCCCAAATCCCTTTCGTCCCGCCATCCCGATGCAATCGGGCCATTATGCAGTCTTTGGTCGCGCATTCAGACATTGCCCCAGAGCCCGGATGAAAGTTATCCGGTCATTCCGGTTCAGGCACCGGCTGAGTTTCTGAAACTGCTGGAGGCTCAGCTCCCCATTGAACAGCGGCTGGATCGCGCCGAGACTCTGGAGCCCTTCCACTGGCGTAAGGCCCTGAATAAGTTACTGGCCCATCCGGTGCGGGGTAATACAACCATTTACAGTTATGTCAAAGCTCAGATCAGTGGGATATTTCCGGATTCCATGGCAGAGGTTGATCGTGATGGCATTGCTGCCATCCTGAACACCCTGCCAGCCCTGAAGCACCCAAAGGATCTGGTAGATCATTTCTGGCCATTGGCCCGTTATATGGCACCGGCACTGGGCGAGTATTTGCCCGCTACCTTCAGCAAACCTTCTCTGCGCTGCACCGCGAAGATGGCCGCCATTATCCACTCAATATTCCCTCAACAGGGCATTGAGGCTGATCTGTTGCCGGTACTGAACGACAATATTCATCCCTGTTCCGGCCAACGGCTGCGTC
Organism: Endozoicomonas sp. ALC013; assembly: GCF_049310205.1. NCBI lineage: Bacteria > Pseudomonadati > Pseudomonadota > Gammaproteobacteria > Oceanospirillales > Endozoicomonadaceae > Endozoicomonas > Endozoicomonas sp. ALC013. The sequence continues at coordinate 1,356 of NZ_JBLYNS010000318.1, forward strand.
TGCTGTACGATGCCCTGCGGGTCTGTGGCAGCCAGAGTATTCCGGTGCATCGGCAAGCCCGGGACTTGAACCAGCAACTGACCGCCATTAGCCAATGCCATCCGTCTGCGCCACTGGAGCAGCTGCAACAGCCGCTTCAGCACGCCTTTCCGGGGCTGACAACCTCTTTGCAGACACTGGCCTCAGATTGGCTGAAGGCCAGCTGTCATCATCAGCAGCAACAGGGCAAGCGGCTTGAACAGCTCACCACCATGCTCAGACAGCACAGGATCATTGAACTCAATGGCCCGGCGGGTACCGGTAAATCCTGTCTGGCCGTCGCCACCGGGCAAGCGTTACAGGAACGGCGGCAGGCATCAATGAACCGGCTTGCCGCTGGCCTACAGCCTGACCCGCACACAGTGAAAACCCTGACCCTGGGACCAAACACCACCTGGGAAGACCTGTACGGTTCGGTCTCCCTGAAACGAGACCGGCAGGGCAATACGGTCTCTCATTCGGTACCCGGCCAGATAACGGAGTGGGCCAAAGGTTCCGAGCCGGGCCTGCTGGTTATTAATGAAGCCAACCTGGTGCAGCACGGACTATTGTCACCACTGACCGGTTTGCTGCAATCGCCTGCCCGGCTCTGCGTCAATGGCCAGACGTTCGAGCTCACAGATAACCACCGGGTTTTGTTGACCGGTAATCCGGGAAATTATCCGGGGCGGAATCTTGACCCTGAATTGCAACGCCGGATTCTGCGCCTCTATTACCGGCCGCTGCCGGAGTCCGTTCTGCAACAAGCCATCATTGAGCCACTCCTGCCGGATACCTGGCCCTTGGAGCTGAGGTCCACCGCTTCGGACACCATCCTTTCCCTATTGGCAGAGTACAGAAAACAGGTATCCACAGACTATGAGCTGACGCCAAGGGACCTGAAAGACATCATGGCCCGGTTCCGGCTGATCACGGCGGATGCACCCTGTCCCACCAGCCAGGCCC
>NZ_JBLYNS010000319.1:0-2327 GCF_049310205.1 Endozoicomonas sp. ALC013
CGACCACGGCCTTTTTTAATTCTGGTGTTTGCACCTGCCCGTTATCTACCAGTTTGGCCATGGCCCACAGCAGGTTGGCGATATGCTGAGGAATAAAACAGTCTTTCAGTGCGTTCACGTGGGGCAACAGCGCGGCCAGAGCCTCGTTGAACTCTGATGTCAGTTCCTGGCCGTTGTCCACCAGTTTCGCCATGGCCCACAGCAAGTTAACGATACCCTGTGGTTTAAAGTTTGCTTTTTGTACGTTCACGTGGGGCAACAGCACGGCCACGGCCTCGTTGAGACCTGGTGTCCGCTCCAGTCCGTTGTCCACCAATTTCGCCATGGCCCACAGCTGGTTGGTGATTTCCTGGGCATTAAATTGGTTTTTCTGTGCGTTCACGTGGGGCAACAACACGGCCACAGTCTCTTTGAGCTCTGGTACCCACTTCCGATCGTTGTCCATCAGTTTCGCCATTGCCCACAGCAGGTTGGCGATTTCCTGTGGTTTAAAGTCAGCTTTCTGTGCGTTCACGTGGGGCAACAGGGCAGCCACGGCCTCTTTGAGCCCTTGCGTTTGCTGTTGTTCGTTGTCCACCAGTTTCGCCATGGCCCACAGCAGGTTGGCGATTCCCTGAGGAATAAATTGTTTTTTCTGTGTGTTCACATGGGGCATCAACACGGCCACGGCCTCGTTGAACTCTGGCGTCCGCTTCTGCCCGTTGTCCACCAGTTTCGCCATGGCCCACAGCAGGTTAGCGATTTCCTGAGCACCAATATCACGGGCTTTCGGTTTTTGGTTGCAGTTAAATATTATTGCATCAAGTAGTGTCGACAATAAGGCAGCTTGAGTGAGCACAACGCGCTTATCCAGCGGTTTATGAGGGGTAAAAACACCTGCTGAAGTCAATGAGTGAAGTGTTGTCGTCAGGCTTCGCCAATTCCAGCTCCGTGTTGCTGTGAAATTTTGCAGCAAACGCATCAGCTGGCTTTGTTCTGCTCGATTTAACGGCCTTTTAGCAGCTGACGTGTATTTTTTAAGTGAACTAGCATATAGACCGTGATCTCTCCCATCATAGCGATGACCGAAACGTTCCGATTTCCTCACCAGACCAGCCATTATTTCTGGTTTGATGAGGGCATTAAAATCTTGAGCAGAGTTGACTGAACGGTGAATCAAATATTGAGAAGGGCGTGTGCCGGAAGAATGGTGAAATTTATTACATCCCGGAGTAGAGCGGGGGTGAGTATCCCACTGCCTGACCGTGGCATGTCTGTATCGTCCACGCCTTGAAGAAGCAGCATGGCCACCTGGTCGATTATAATCATTATCTGATCTTGCGTATTGACCACTGATACCGGCAGAGCTTCTGTCCATAATTATATTTCATTAATTCATGAAAATATAAAAAGCAGACTGCTGTTATGCCCAGAAGTTCATTTTGCAGAAAAGTTTACTTGAGTCATGATGGGAGGAAGGCGATTACTGATTGTTTTCTTCTTCTTTGCCGGTTTGGTTTGCTCTGCTAAATGTCTTCACCAGTCACGTATGCAGCATCTGTCCACCCTCTTTTAAGTGATACAGTGTCATGACCCTGTGGCGGGATGCTTACCCTGATCTTTATTTGATCAATATAGGGTTTCATTAAATCGTTGCTCAAAAGCTGGTTAGTCGGGATTTCAATGACCTCAAATCCTGCTTTTTGCAACAGTGCGATTTTCAGCAGAGTCGAACCATTCCTGGTTTTGAAATCACCACCCACATAATGAGAGGGGCCCTGAATTTCAATCACCATGTTGTGATCTGGCAGTAACAGATCAACCGGAGGTAATAAGTTCAGACACTTTTCTTCTTCGATCGTCAAAGCTGGAATAGATGATTTGAGTTGATCACGGAAGTCGACCTGGTTTTTTGAAATGATTGTCTGGTAATGACGGACGACCGAACAGGTTCTGCCAAGCCAACTTGCAGCCATGGTAATGATGGATTGATCATCGCCATTATCTGGCGATGTATTTTCCAGACGAATGAACAGGTCATCCATGTGTTTTTCAAATAGGTTATTTTTATTGGCATTGGAGTCCAGAAACAACCTGGCACAGCATACCATGACTCCCCAGAGAGACATCGATATCTCTTTCTGAGAAAACTGAAGGTTCTTACTGATTCGAGAGAGCAGCGATTCGAACGTAGAGGTAACCACGTTCAGCTCAATGAGTTCACCCAGTTTCGCAATGGCCCACAGCAGGTTAGCGATTTCCTGTGGTTTAAAGTCCGATTTATGTGCGTTCACGAGGGGCAACAGGGCGGCCACGGCCTCTTTGAGACCTGGTGTCTGATCCAGCCT